>NZ_VXKH01000044.1 GCF_008693065.1 Corynebacterium tuscaniense
ACACGCGCAGACGACACTCCTGGTGCAACCTTCTAGCCCCCGATACCTTCGAAGCACTTAATTCAGCTACACTGACCCAAGCAGCATAGCTAACCCCCGACGTGTCTACTTTCCGGGGGTCAGGCCCAACTTCAACGGGGTTTTCTTGTCGTAATCGAAAGAAACCAGTTCAACATTCTCAGGCAGATCAATCCATAGGTTCGCCTGAGAGATGTACTTGGCTTCCACTGTCTGCCCCTGAGCCTTCATCTCCGTCGGAAGCACAACGGTTCCAGGATCGATGGCGTACTCAAATTCGTCACCGACCTCGACTGTCTCAGGGGCAGTCGCCTTCATCGACAATGCAAAATCGTTACCCAAATCAAGAGATGTTCTAAGCCAGGCTGCACGCCCCTTGGGGTATACGTAGCACGCCAATGGGAGGTTGACATCGGTTGTTTTGGGTTCTTCTGCCGTTGCTTGCGGGGCGGTGAGCGCACCAGCGGCAAGGGCGCTGGCTGCTAGGCCCGCAACTGTTTTGCGGAAAATTTTCTTCACTTATTTCTCCAGTAGGCCGATAGGAAGCGCTGCCACGTGAGGGTCAGCACATTCTGTGTGTTGCATGGATAAACCATGTGACAAGAATACTCAAAGTGTAAACTATCGGCTCTGACATGGGACCATTGGATAGCGTTCCGGTTCAAGTAAAGGACTTGACCCTTCTAACCCTCGCCCATTGAAAAAGCACTCACAGAAAAGTGAGTGCTGAGTAGATCTGTGGGGCCAGCGGGGCTCGAACCCGCGACCAACGGATTATGAGTCCGCGGCTCTAACCGACTGAGCTATAGCCCCTCGTCGCTAAGCAGGAGAGCTTCGCAGAGAGCTTCCCTATTAAGCGTTGCGATGATTGAGTATAACCGTGCCGCCCCCATCCCCCAATGATGGCCCGAATATTGCATATACGCTCGCGATTTGTCACCTTGTGAAGAAAGACGCTAGAGTATCAGTTCGTTGCACAGCACATGGTTTAACCCAAGACTGTGAAGCGAAAATTTAATCCCGCATAGCTCAGTTGGCAGAGCATTCGACTGTTAATCGAAGGGTCACTGGTTCGAGCCCAGTTGCGGGAGCAATGTCACCCAGCGCCTCACCGCGCTGGGTCTTTTGTTTTCTCCCCCGCCCCTCACACGTTGTTGGAGAACCGGTAGGCTCGTGGCCATGATCCAGTTCGTCGTCGGAGCAGCAGCCGGATATGTCTTTGGTACGAAGGCGGGGCGTAAGCGCTACCACCAGATCGTGAACACCACGCAAAAGGTGGTCAATTCCCCCGTGACACAGCAGGCGCTTCGTTCGACGCGTAAGGCTATTGCGAATTCGCTCGACCCAGACCCACGTATGCGTGAGGTGAAGGATCTGCGCAAAGGTAAGGGCCGAGGCAAAACCCACGAGAAAAGTGAGCCGCAGATCTACGAGCCGGACGAGGATTAATCCCTCAGTTACACCAGTCCGGCCACGATTCCGTCGAGAATGTCTTTCTCACTGATGATGAAGGACTGAATCCGGCCGGCTGACAGTTCTTCAAACGCAGCCATGAGCTGCTCAACAATCACGGCACCAGCACCGATGACATCGGCGCGGCCCTCGTGAATAACGGGGTTTTCTTTGCGCTGCGCTGCCGTTTGGGCCAAAAGCTCCGCGGTGGTGTCTCGCATCTGGTCAAAGCTGATCTCGGCCATGTGGATCGCTTCTGGGTCATACTCATTCAACCCCTGGGCCAGCGCGGACAGTGTGGTGAATGTTCCCGCACACCCGACCAAAGTTACTGCCTCGCCAAGCGGCACATGGGAGGCTGCTTGGGTGATTTTTTCGTCGATAAGCAGGCGGGCATTGTGAATCTCTTCGGGCGTAGCTGGGTCGCTCACCATGATTCGCTCGGTCACGCGGACGCACCCCATCTGGGTGGAGTATGCACCGGAAATTGCACCCGCACTCGTGCCGACGATGAATTCCGTCGAACCACCACCAAGATCAATCACGCAGAAGGGACCGCGAGCGGAGTCAATATCCACCGTGGCACCGGCGAAGGACAGCGCAGCCTCCTCTTCCCCGCTGATCACTTCCGCGACGGCACCCGGCTGGATTCGGCCGAGCAGCTCCTCGGTCATGGAGAAGAACTCGTCGCGGTTGCTGGCGTCACGCGTAGCGGACGTGGCCACCATCCGGACGGCGGTCACGCCTTCGGCAGCCATCCTGTCCACATACCCCGCGAGCGCTTCACGTGTCCGCGCGATGGCATCAGGGTGCAGGTGCCCTGATGCATCTACGCCCTGCCCTAGACGAACAATTGTGTTTTCGCGCGTGATCTCACGCAGCACACCGTCCGGCCCCACTGAACAGATGAGCAAGCGGATCGAGTTCGTACCACAGTCAACGCCGGCGACGACAGGCATTATTTCTCTCCCTGGTAAGCGGCGGCTTGCTCCAAGGCATCCTCGATGCCTAAGTCTTTGAGCGTCGGCCAGTCCGCCGGAATCGCCGTGCCGCGCAGGTTCCCGTGATCCGCAGCCAGCGCCACAGCCTCGGTACCCAGACGCAGACGCTCTGGCCCCTCCGCCAGCGCATAGGCAATGAGAACATGCAGACACTTCACACGGTCCGGCATGCCGCCACCAGAAAAATCCGTACCCAAATCATGGATGGCATTGCGTTTGTCCAGGTAGTGGCGGTGGGCGGCCTCATAATCCGCCTTCAGCTCTGTGTCCTCGTTCAAGCGAGCCTCCATCCACTTCATCACCTGAGCCACCTCCAACCGGGAGGCCTCCGCCGTCAAACGCGGATCAGTGAGGTAGTACAGCGTGGGAAAAGGCGTTCCATCCTCAAGCTTCGGCTCCGTCATCACCACAGCTGGCTGCCCATCGGGCGTGCGGTAAGAAATCTCAATCACACCACGTGGCCTGCGCCCTAATTGCTTCTCGACGACCCCCAGGTCCCTTTCCAAATCACACCCATGCTGATCCATGCCCGCTATTGTTCCACAGGCTCCGGGGCGGTCTCCTCAGCTGGTGATTCTTCTGGTGATACCGGCGCTTCCGGCACTTCACGCAGTGAGTCCCACAGGATGGTGGTCCAGGGAGTATCCGGATCAATCTCGTCTATGCGTCCGGTGGTGAGGTGATCCACATCCATGCGGGGATCAATGATGCGCCAGGCTGTTTCTCCGGGTTCCATCATGCCCAGGCGACGCCGCGCCTCCTGTTTGGCGTACTCCGGATCGGTGTAGCGCTCCAGCTGCTCCTGCAGATCAGACTTGTGTTCTTTTTTGTTTTCAATCGATGCTTCTAGCCGCGCAATCTCAGTACGCCCCGAGTAATAATTACGCAGCGGAACCGCAATTGCGATAAGGACAATCAGCACAACAGTAATAAGGACGGCCACACCTAAAATATCGCCCTTCAGCATTTCCACGCGTTTACGCTTCGGCGCTGCGGCGGCCCGTCGGGCGGCGGCATCACGGCTAGCCACAGGGACGGTGGTGGGCACCTTGATGCGTGGCTTGTTACTGCGCGGACGGCGCGTGCCTGGTGTGCGTGATGTGGCCATAGTGACTGAGTAGTCTACCCGCCGTCAGGTACTCTTCCCGGTGCGACGTGCGCATAGATGGGAAGAGTGAAGGATCTGACCCTCCCATTTCCGCGACCTGGCACTTTAGGAGTGCCATGCGGGCGAGGATGTCAGATCCTTCACTCTCAGTGGATTAATTGAACCGCGGGAAAGCAGCGCGTCCTGCGTACACAGCTGCTGGGCCGAGCTCCTCCTCAATGCGGATGAGGCGGTTGTACTTAGCCACACGCTCAGAGCGTGCCGGTGCACCAGTCTTGATCTGGCCGCAGGACAGAGCCACAGCCAAGTCAGCAATGGTGGTGTCCTCAGTCTCACCAGAACGGTGTGACATCATGGTGCGGTAGCCGTTGCGGTGTGCAAGCTCCACAGCATCGAAGGTCTCGGTGAGAGTACCAATCTGGTTCACCTTCACCAGAAGAGCGTTTGCTGCGTTCTGCTCAATACCGCGGGCAAGGCGCTCCGGGTTGGTAACAAAGAAGTCATCGCCCACAATCTGCACCTTGTCACCGATCTCAGCGGTGAGCTTAGTGTAGCCCTCCCAATCGTTTTCATCCAGCGGGTCCTCAATGGACACGATCGGGTAGTTCTCCACCAGATCGGCGTAGACCTTGGCCATTTCCTCGGCGCTGTGCTGGCCGCCCTCGAAGTTGTAGGTGCCGTTCTCATAAAACTCGGAGGAAGCGACGTCGAGCGCCAGAGCGATTTCTTCGCCCGGCTTGTAGCCAGCCTTCTCAATAGCCTCAACGATGAGGTCCAGCGCTTCCTTCGTGGAACCAACAGACGGGGCGAAGCCACCCTCATCGCCCAGGCCCGTGGACAGCCCCTTGGACTTAATCACGGACTTCAGCGCGTGGTAGACCTCAGCACCCTGACGAAGTGCCTCGGTGAAGGTTTCAGCACCAATCGGGGCGATCATGAATTCCTGCACATCCACGCCGGAGTCAGCATGTGCGCCACCATTAAGAATGTTCATCATCGGCACCGGAAGAATGTGCGCGTTCGGGCCACCGATGTAACGGTACAGCGGGAGAGCAGCGGAATCCGCAGCAGCCTTCGCTGCAGCCATGGAAACACCCAAAATTGCGTTAGCACCCAGGTTGCTCTTGTTATCCGTGCCGTCAAGCTCAATCATGGTCAGGTCCAGCACACGCTGATCATCGGCTTCGATGCCAGCGATAGCGTCCGCAATAGTCTCATTGACATTGGTGACAGCCTTCTGCACCCCCTTGCCGCCGTAGCGGTCATCGCCGTCGCGCAGCTCGTGCGCCTCATGCTCGCCTGTAGAGGCACCGGACGGAACCGCAGCAATACCGTGGGAACCATCTTCGAGGAAGACCTCGACCTCAACCGTGGGGTTACCGCGAGAGTCCAGGATCTCACGGGCGAACGTCAGCATGATGTCAGCCACTTGGAATGTCTCCTTTTACATCAGTGGTGGATTGGCCACCTCCAATTGTACGGAGGAATAGGCTGCTACGTAACGCCAATACTTATCTATGTGCCGCTTGCCCCAACGCATAGTTCGCAGCGGCGTCTCGCACGCGAGCGAGGTAGTCATAGGAATGGTTGTACCCCAAGATCGCGGATTGCCAATCCTCCTCGGTACTCAGGTCCCTCCCGCCACTACACAGTAGATTTGCCGCGCCCAGCGCAGCATCGTCAATCTGTTGCGGGTCAGCGTATCCATCGCCGTTGGCGTCACGCCCGAAACGATTCCAGGACTCGGGAATAAACTGCATCGGGCCGACGGCACGATCAAACTCGGTGTCATTGTCATAGTGCCCGTTGTCCGTGTCCAGAATCCGGGCGAACCCTTGGGTGCCATCAAGAGCAGGTCCAATGATTGGCGGGACGACGACGCCGGTGGCGTCGAGCTCAGTACCGTCGAAAAGCTTCCCTGTATATGTGCCATGGCGGGTTTCCACCCACCCGATCCCTGCAAGGGTGTTCCAGTGCAGGTTGCAGCCTGGCCATGCTTCAGCCGCAATGAGTTCGGCGTTGCCATAGGCGCGCACGGCCTGCGGGTTGATGTTAATGGCGTCCGCGATCGGCTCCGCCCACTCCGCGAGCAGATCAGCAGTGCGTCCGGGGCCATGAATATCGACGGCCGGCGGTGAAGCCGCTGCCGCCGGCGGCATATCCGTCGGTACTGGCTGACGCCGCGAACCCGGGGCATCAATATCGAGCAAGCTGATCACCCAGAAGGTCAGCGCGATGACCAACACCATCACCATGAGCACAGCAAGCACAGCGCCACAACCGCAGCCGCGTGCAGGGTTGCCTGCGCGCCTTCTGCGGCGTCGCCGTGGCTGAAATCTGGGTGCTGTCACGGTGGCTCACTCTACAGTCCCAGAGCGACATTCTGACCAACCCGCAGCAATGCGGGACCAAGAGCGTGTCCCCGCCAGAAGATTGAAGCAACAATATTCACGTGCGCCACACCAGTGCCAATATGTGCCCCTAAAACAACGCACCTGTCTGCCCGAAAGGACCCCTCATCCCAGGGGATGCTGCTTATTTAGCAGCTTTCTCTTTGCGCTTGCCTTCTTCCCACAGCCGGTCTTGCTTATCGACGGAAACCGTCCCCCTCGAACCGTCGAACAGATAAGGCGCGCGATTTTTCATCTTGTTCACGAAAGCCTCCGCCACATCTGCGAACGTAAACGCACCACGCTCCGCCGCAAGCTCCGCATGGAATAAAACCTGGAGCAGAAGATCAGACAGTTCCTTCTTCAGCTCCTCATCACTGTCATTACCCCGCACCGCATCAATGAGTTCTTGAGTTTCCTGCTCAAGGTACTCAAGCAGACTCGTGTGCGTTTGCGCCTGCTCCCACTCGCCGCGGGCACGGGCCTCATGCATGACGCGCTGAGCCCGGTAGAGCGGGTCCATGAGCGACGACGCTTCGATGACCTTCTCCCCCGCCTTGATACGCTGTTGCACTGCCCTGTCGTTAACATCAGTGGTGACCAGGGTGCCCTCCGCTGATTCAGCAACCTCGATGTCCCCCAAATCCCACCGAGCCGAAACCGGCACCTCATCCGTGTACGAAATTGGGCCTTCAAAGCGAGCGACAGCAGCCATGGGAATCAGGTCAGGCCACCGGGGGTCTAGGACGAGGATGGTCATGGGGTCGATCTTAAAGCTAGCCCTGCCTCTTTAGCCCCGGAACGCCCGTTCGTTGAGCTCCCGGCGCGCCTGTTCCAGCGCAACCAGGTCGGAGAACAGCGCGTTGTACGCCATCTCATCATCACTGGGACGCATGCGCTGAAGTTGGGACTTCAGTTGAGCAATCTGGTTGCCGACCCGCACTTCCTGTAGGCGGGATAGGACAGAATCGGCGTACGCTACGGGGTCCTCCGCGTGGATGTCCTCCACCGCTAGTTCCGAAACGAAATTGCGACCAGCTTCGTTGAGCATCTCCTCGGACACCCGCGTAATCCACTGTCCACCCGATGATTCAGGGGTCACGTTGGAGGTTCCGCCGGCCTTGCCCATGGCGTCACGCACCGCACGATACGCCGGGTGAGTGAAAGCGTCCGGGTTAATGCCATCGAAGTAGCTGCCCACTGCACCGGGGTACTGTAATGCCACTTTGAGAGCTTCGCGCTGCGCCCACAGGCGTGGGTCCTCTGGATGAGGCAGTGCGAATGCTGCCTGGCCTGGTGCAGGCTGTTGCTGTTGCGGGGTAGCCGGCTCCCACGAAGGACGCTTCGGAGCCTTGGGGCTTTTCGCCTCAGCGCGCACTTGGCGGATCACTTCGTTCGGGTCCGGCCACCCTACCCAACCGGCAAGTTGGCGGGCGTACTCAGTCTGCAAAGGGGTGTCCCGGATCTGCGCTACTACAGGCACCGTGCGACGCAACGCCTGCAAACGGCCCTCAGCAGTATCGAGCGAATAGTCCTTCAGCAAGGACTCGATGACGAACTCGAACATGGGAATCCGGCTTGCCACCAGGTCCCGCACCGCGGAATCGCCTTTAGACATACGCAGGTCGCATGGGTCCATCCCGTCCGGCGCGACGGCGACAAACGACTGCCCAGTGAACTGTTGGTCGCCTTCAAAGGCACGCATCGCTGCCTTCTGGCCAGCCTCATCACCATCGAAAGTGTAGATCAGCTCGCCCCGGAAGTAATTGTCATCCAGCATGAGGCGTCGAATGATGCTCATGTGGTCCTTACCAAAGGCAGTGCCACAAGCAGCCACGGCAGTTTTAATACCCGCTGCGTGCATGGCCATGACGTCGGTATACCCCTCAACCACCACGCATTGGTGGCCTTGAGCGATATGCTTCTTAGCCAAATCCAGACCAAACAACACCTTGGACTTGTGGTACAGCATCGTGTCCTGGGTGTTCATGTACTTGCCCATTTGGTCATCGTCGAAAAGCTTGCGAGCCCCAAAACCAATCACGTTGCCAGCAACATCCTTGATCGGCCACAACAAACGACGCCGGAACTTATCAATCGGCCCTCGCCGCCCCATCGTGGACAGCCCCGCTTCCTGCAGTTCTTGCGCATCAAAACCTTTGCGGAGCAGGTGCTTGGTCAACGTGTCCCAACCATCCGGCGCGTAGCCGCACTCAAAGTGGTGGATGGTCTCGCGGTCAAAGCCCCGATCAAGCAGGAAGCGGCGCCCCACTTCTGCTTCCGGCTTTTCCAGCTGGTCACGGTAAAACTCATGCGCAGCCTTATTCGCAGCCAGCAAACGCGCACGCGTCCCAGGTTTCACATCACGCGCACCAGTGGATCCACCCTGGTAGTTGATGTGGTAGCCGATTTCCTCAGCGACGGCTTCAACCGCTTCAGGGAAGCTGAGCTGCTCCATTTCCATCATGAAGGAAAAGACATCGCCGCCCTTTCCCGTGGAGAAACAGTGGTAGTACCCACGCGCCGGGCGCACATGGAAAGACGGCGTCTTCTCATCCTTGAACGGGCTCAACCCCTTCAAAGAGTCGTGCCCCGCCGGCTTGAGCTGGACATACTCCCCGACAATGTCCGCGATGTTGGCGCGCTCACGGATAGCCTCGATGTCACTATCCGGAATTCTGCCCCTAGCCATGGCGCACATCCTACAGCCCCCGTGTGCTTGAATGAACGTATGTCTACTGACGGCGACAGTCAGAACCATTCGCTGACTCTGCCTTTCATCCTGATCATCGCTCTGATCACGCTTGTATCCACGGTCTATTCCACCGTTCACAATCCCGAGAGCGCAAAACTCGTCAACACCACTGAAAACAGCAGCACGATCAGTGAGTGCACGTCTGTGCCACAAGAAGCAACAGAGCTCATCCGCGACATCCACTCCGGCGGCCCCTTCGACTACCCCTCCAACGACGGCCGCCACTTTGGCAATTACGAGCAGGTCTTACCCCGAGAGAATTCCGATTACTACCGCGAGTACACCGTGACTACACCCGGTGTGAATCACCGCGGTGCACGTCGCATTGTCACCGGCGGTGGCACTGAAACGGATCCGGACGTGTACTACTACACCGATGACCACTACGAATCGTTCTGCGAAATGGATGTCGATTGATGCGTAAACCAGCACATACCGTCGTTCTTGTCCGACCGGTCTATTCCATTGCAGACCTCGGTCTCGGGATCATCGCTGCAGTTTACGACGACGAAGACCTTACCGACGCCCGCCCAGTACCGCGCAACCTCGACGCCCTCGCTGATCTGCTCCGAGAAACCCAGGTGAGCCGTTTGGTGGTAACAAATTGGCGCGTCTGCGAGGAATTGACCGCCGCATTGCTCCACGTCTTCGACAACGAAGGAATCTTGCTTTCACGGATTAAGTAGCCCCTACCAGGGGCCGTTGTGTGTCTTCCTCTTGCACTAGATACCCCCTAGGGTATATGTTGCACGTATACCCCACTGGGTATACCTGAACCTAAGGAGAGAACTATGTGTCGTCCCGTGCAATGCAAATCTTGCGGAAAAACTACCTGGGCAGGCTGTGGCAGCCACATCGATGAGGTGAAAGCCAGCGTGGCACCGGGCCAGTGGTGCACCTGCCCTCGCGACAACAACGCCCCGAAGAAGCAGAGATTCCTTGGCCGACTGTTTGGCTAGCCCCACCACCCACGCCGTTTCATCACAGGAGATTCTTCGAATATGACTACCCCCACGACCGTGATTATCGGTGGCGTTGCCGGTGGCATGTCCACCGCGACTCGCCTTCGCCGCAATGACGAGAACCGCCAGATCATTGTTCTGGAGGCCTCCGAGTACGTTTCTTTTGCTAACTGTGGCCTGCCGTATTACGCGGGTGGTGTGATTACGAAACGTGACGCGCTGTTGCTCCAGACCCCGGAAGCGCTGAAGCAACGCTTCAATATTGATGTCCGTGTGAAGACTCGGGCAGTGTCTATCGATCGTGTTGCGAAAACAGTGACCACAGATGCCGGGGATTCCATTCACTACGACGAGCTGGTGCTTTCCCCCGGCGCGACCCCGTTTATGCCGCCGATCGAAGGCATCGAACGGGCACTGACGCTGCGCACGGTTGAAGATGTGGATCGCATTGTTGAAGTAATTAAAGGCAAGAAGTCTGCCGTCATCATCGGTGGTGGCTTTATCGGCCTTGAACTGGCAGAAAACCTCCGGCATCGCGGTCTGAACACCACGGTCGTGGAGGCGGGCCCGCAGATCCTGAGTCCGCTTGATCCGGAGATGGCGCAACTTGTCCGCCTGCGTATGGAAGACAACGGCGTGCAGGTGCGCACCAACGCACAGGCACAGGAGATCACAGAGACGGGCGTCGTTTTGGGCTCGGGTGAGGAGATCCCCGCCGACGTTGTTGTGGCTGCTGTGGGGGTCCGTCCGGCGAGTGAGTTGGCCAGAAATGCAGGGCTTGAGGTGACGGACAACGGTGGCATCGTGGTGGATAGGCAGCTACGCACCTCTGATCCTCATATCTTCGCGCTGGGTGATGCTGCTACGAAGGCGGACTTCCACACCGGCGAAGCAACGTTGGTTCCGCTCGCGCAAACGGCGAACCGCCACGGACGTATCGTCGCCGATGTGATCACCGGCAGGGAGACCGCTTCGATGCCCGTGTTAGGCACCGCAATCGTGGGTGTCTTTGGTCTGGCGGCTGCATCTACTGGTTGGAACGAACGCCGGGCCCGTGCGGCAGGAAAGCGGGTGCGTGTTATTCATCTGCACCCACTCAATCACGCTGGATACTACCCCGGTGCATCACAGCTGCACATGAAGCTCGTGGTAGATGCGGAGACGGATGCGATCCTCGGCGCCCAAATTGTCGGCGAAGATGGTGCAGATAAGCGCGTTGACGTCATTGCTACCGCCATGCGCGCTGGCCTAACGGCAACAGATCTTGCTGATCTAGAACTGGCTTACGCTCCGCAGTTCGGTTCGGCGAAAGACCCGGTGAACTTCGCCGGATTCATCAACGACAACCTGCGCCGCGGAGAGCGCAGCCTCCAGTGGCACGAACTGGACGAACGGATGGCAGCAGGCGCACTGTTGGTTGATGTGCGCTCCCCAAGCGAGTTTGCTGCCGGGGGCATCCCCGGTGCAGTGAACATCCCGCTGGATGAACTACGCGAACGTCACCCAGAAATCGCTGGCTACGACGATGTCATCGTTCACTGCCAGGTTGGTTTGCGTGGACACAATGCGGCTTGCCTGCTCACCAACCTGGGCTACAGCGTGGCTAACCTGGACGGTGGCTATCTCACCTGGAAGCATGGAAAGGCAACCGTATGAAGCTCAATCCCGAAGACATTAAGCCGTCTATCACTCGGCTGAAGCGAGCACGCGGACAGATCGACGCAGTCATACGCATGCTCGAATCCGGCGAGGAATGCGAGGACGCCGTGACGCAACTCGCCGCCGCATCGAAGGCGCTCGACCGCGCCGGGTACTCCCTCATCGCTACCGGTCTGAAGCAGTGCTACCGCGATGAGGGCCCAGAGGCAGTGGATGCGGAGAAGCTGGAGAAGCTTTTCTTATCCCTGTCCTAGGGCATGTTTCTCTTCTAGGGCATGTCTACGAACATGTCCCTAGAAGTAACCCTCGAAGGAGGCGACCTTCTTGGCGGTGCGCTCAAGGCGTGACTCCGTCATGGAGGCGATCTGGTCGATGATCACGCGCTGGCGCTCGGCAGCATTGTTGGCCTCATTCCACCAGGCGGCGAACATGGTGTCCAGCGTGCCGGGCGCACCGGCGGTGAGGTAGTAGTACACCCGCATGATGCGGTCACGTTGCCGATCTTGGCGTGCGATGTGGGCCGGCATGTCCATGACGTAGAGGACAGCCACGGTTTTGAGGAGGCGCACCTCCGCGTCAGCCTCCGGTGGGATGACAAGGTGGCCGTGCATCCGGCCGATCGGACCGTCATTGGCTGCCAAAGTTGCGGCAATAACGGCACCGACGTAGCGCCCCACCAGCTCAGACGTCATCTTCTTCAAGGTCACGTACCCGGTGAGGGAGAAGTCAAAATCGGCGGCGGCGGAGACGATGGGGAGGGAGCGGAGGCGGGCGGCAGCGTCGATAAGCTCATCGGCGGTGCCACCGAATGCGGCCGCGCCTTTCTCAGCGAGCGCGGCGAGCTCAACGAGATCCCACAGCACGTTCAGGTCAACGCGGCCGGACACAATGCCGTCCTCAACATCATGGACGCTGTACGCAATATCGTCAGAACAGTCCATGACCTGCGCTTCCATCGGCGGCATGTCATCGGTGTGGCCTTCGCGCAACCAGGCGAGAATCGCAGCATCCTCGTCGTAGGCACCGTATTTGCGGTTCACCGTGCCGTCTGCGTTCGTGCGGGTGCGCGGGTATTTGCAGGCTGCGTCGAGGGCGGCGCGGGTGAGGTTGAGGCCGAAGGAGTGGGCGCGCACAAGCACCTTCGGCTCAAGGCGGGTGAGGATGCGCAGCGTTTGCGCGTTGCCTTCAAAACCGCCACACCCGGCAGCGAGCTCATTGAGCGCGACCTCCCCGTTGTGGCCGTACGGCGGGTGCCCAATATCGTGGGTGAGCCCAGCCATCTCACACAAGTCGGGGTTGAGCCCCAGGCCAGCGCCGATGCTGCGCGAAATTTGGGCGACCTCCAAAGAGTGAGTCAAACGGGTCCGCGGGGTATCCCCGTCGCGCGGCCCCACGACCTGAGTCTTATCCGCTAGACGACGCAGCGCCGCCGAATGCAGAACCCGCGCCCGATCGCGCGCGAACGCATCGCGCAACTCATCAACGCCGGCGAGCTGCGACCCCTTCTCCCCCTCAGGCGCGCGGCGGGCGAAATCCGCCGAATCATACTGGTATGTCATAGCGCTACTGAGCCTAGACCGGATTTCGCGCTAAGAGCGCAAACGCATCGTGGCGAGTCTGCGTGCACCGGTTTTCATGTTTCGTCCTAGGCACACGCTGGTAGTCTCATTGCCATGACTTCGCGCTATATCCGTATTGCTCTCGCTACCCCAATTCTTGCCGGCGGGATTGCTTTATCTGCTGCCCCCCTGGCCTTGGCGGTCATGGACTCTATTCAGGCACAAGCGCCCGCTGCGACGGTGCTGTCACCGAGCGATCTGCGCGACAAGGTCCTCGACGAGGCAGGCGTGCTGTCCAGCGACGAGATCACTGCTATCGATAACGCCATCCAAGAACTGCAACGCAACAAGGGACGCAACGCCTACGTTGTTTACTCCAATAACTTCGGCCCAGAAGGCGCAGAAGGCTGGGCTGTGGACGCGGTAGACGCCAAAGGCCCGAATACCGCCGTTGTTGCTATCTCCCCTGAGCACCGTGATTTCTACGCATACGGTGGCGATGACTGGCCCGAAAGTGACATCGGCAAGATGTATGACAGCGCGTTCAACCAGCTCACCCAGGACAATTACGGGCAGGCGGGTGTGGATGCCATCACGGCGGTGAATGGTTCCAGCGATAGCTCCGACATTGGTCTTGTTGCCGGTGGTGTGGGTGCTGCCGCTGCGGCTGGTGGCGGTTTCTGGCTGTACGGCCGCAACAAGAACAAGAAGACCTCCCAGAAACAGCTCGAAGCTGCCCGCGAAGTCAACCCCGCCGACACTGATTCGCTGGGCCGCCTACCCACCCACACCCTAGAAGAACTTGCACGAGATACCCTGGTGCATACGGATGAATCCATCCGCCTGGGTAAGGAAGAACTCGCCGTGGCTTCCTCAGAGTTCGGTGCGGAGCGCGTGCGCCCCTTCACCTCCGCAATGAACCAGGCAACCTCTGCTCTGCAGCGCGCATTCGGTATCCACCAGCGTCTCTACGACGCGATCCCGGAAGCCGAGCCTGAGAAGCGCGCCATGCTCATTGACATCATCTCTTCCTGCGGCACGGCGGACCAGGCTTTGAAGGATCGCTCTGAAGAGTTCCAGCAGATGCGTGGCGTGTTGATGAAGGCCGGCGACGAAATCAACACGATTTTCCAGCGCACCGTGGACCTGCGCGCACGCATCGAGCCCGCCCGCGCCACCCTGCAGAGCTTGCAGGAGCGTTACGCGGACACACTGCTGGAATCCATTTCCCACAACGTGGATGTGGCGGTTGGTTCCATCGATGAGGCAGAGAAGCAACTCGAGCAGGCGCGTGGCCTCGCCGCCCAGCCGGCTGGCCAGCAGGGCGCGCTTATCGACGTCCTTCGGGCCGCCCAACACGCCGTCGAAGTCGCCGACACAAACCTGAGTTCCATCGAGCACGCGGACACCAACATCACTACCGCCCGCACGAACCTGCCGGCACTTATCCAGGAGATCCGCGATGAACTTCGTGAGATCGAACAGTTGAAGCAGCACACGCAGCAGGGCGCCCGCATTGATATTGCCGCCCTCGATGCTATTTCCGCCCGCGCAAACGAGGAACTCAACGCGATGGGCACCCGCCCCGAGAATGATCCGTTGGCGCTGTACACCGAACTGACTGAGCTCGACGCGGATATTGATGAACAGATTGACCGCGCCCGCGGCGCCGCCTCCAACCAGCAGCGCCAGCTACAGCTCCTTGACCAGCAACTGCAGGCCACCGCCGCGCAGATTCAAAGTGCCCAGGACCTCATCCAGTCCCGCGGCCGCATCATTGGCTCCCATGCCCGCACCCTCCTCGCGGAAGCACAGCGCCAGGACGCGGAAGCACGCAACCGCCGCATTTCCGACACGAAGGGCGCCATCGAGTTCGCCCGTACCGCCTCGGACACCGCCCGCCGTGC
>NZ_VXKH01000045.1 GCF_008693065.1 Corynebacterium tuscaniense
TCGTCGCTCCACCCCCGGCTTCGGCACCGGGCCGGCCCGGTGCCCCCGCCGCACCGGCACCAGGTTTCCGCATTCCAGAGAACTCCTCCCTGCCCAACTTCACCAACCCCTCCCCGGAGGCCTTGTCCTCAGAGGCACAGCGCTTCGCATCCAACATCAACGGACAAGACATTCAAAACGCCGTGAACTTCGCGCGGCAGTTCATCCGGTAGGGCAACGGCGAAACCCACTAGCTAAACCCAGCTATTCAGGACCAGCTAATCAGCCCAAAACCGCCAATAAGCTGGATCTAGAAAGCTAGGTTTAGGTCATGGCTATGCACCGCAAGCACAAAGGAGGTCACCCGCCAGGGTGGCCTCCTTCTTCCGCATGGAACATACGCTGGGGCGAGCGCCCGAAACCGTCGCCTCGTGTTTAGTGGTCCACTGGGGCCTCCACACCAACACCGGTAAGCGAGCGGACTTCCATCTCAGCCTGGAGTTCATCCAGTTTGTCCGGCTTGCCTACGAAGGTGGCGATGATGCCAGCCAGGAACGCAGCCGGGATGGACACGAGACCCGGGCTGGTCAGCGGGAAGATAGCCCAGTCAGCGTTCGGGAACATTGCAGTTTCGCTGCCAGAGACTGCCGGGGACAGGACGATGAGAACCAGCGCCACGATGAGGCCCGTATACATGGAAGCCACTGCGCCAGCGGTGTTGAAGCGCTTCCAGTAAAGGGAGAAAAGGATCGTCGGCAGGTTAGCGGATGCCGCGATGGCGAACGCCAAGGATACAAGGAAGGCAACGTTCTGACGCATTGCCAGGATGCCCAGGACGATGGCCAGGATGCCAATGACAACCACGGTGACGCGGGAAACACGGACCTGCTCTTCTTCGGACGCTTGACCGTCGCGAAGCACAGCGTTGTAGATGTCGTGTGCGATAGAGGCGGAGGCGGTGATAGCCAGGCCAGCCACCACGGCGAGCACCGTTGCGAAGGCCACCGCGGACACGACGGCCATGAAGACCGAGCCACCGATTTCCAGAGCCAGCAGCGGTGCGGCAGCATTCGCCTTACCCGGTGCAGCGTTGATCGTGTCCGGGCCGACGAGTCCAGCGGCAGCGTAGCCGAGAACCAGAGTCATCAGGTAAAACGCACCGATGAGGACGATTGCCCAGGTCACGGACTTACGTGCCTCCGTGGCTGTAGGCACGGTGTAAAAGCGCATGAGAACGTGTGGGAGACCAGCGGTACCCAGAACCAGGGACAGACCCAGAGAGATGAAGTCGAGCTGGCTAGTCAAGGAGCCGCCGTATTTCAGGCCCGGTTGGAGGATCTCAGACGCCTCATAGCCAGCCTTCTGAATGTGCTCGGAACCGGCGTGCATTTCCACGGCTTTGTCGAACAGTGCATTCATGCCACCCTTGACTGCGATGAAGCAGAGGATGGTCATAATCGCCACCGCACCGACGAGCAGCACTGCCTTGATCATCTGAACATAGGTGGTGCCCTTCATGCCGCCGATGAGAACGTAGGCGATCATGATCACACCAACGATCGCAACACAGATTGCCTGAGCGCTGAAGGTGTGCAGGTCCAGGAGGACGGACACCAGGGAGCCGGCACCAGCCATCTGGGCGATGAGGTAGAACAGGGAGACAAAGAGGGTGCCAAAGGCAGCTGCCACGCGCACCGGCTTCTGTCGCAGGCGGAAGGACAGCACGTCAGCCATGGTGAAGCGGCCCACGTTACGCAGTGGTTCCGCCACGAGCAGGAGGGCCACCAGCCATGCGACGAAGAAGCCAATGGAGTACAGGAAGCCGTCGTAGCCAGAGAGAGCAATGGCGCCGACGATGCCTAGGAAGGATGCAGCGGACAGGTAGTCGCCGGCAATGGCCAGACCATTCTGGGTACCGGAGAACTGGGCACCACCGGTGTAGAAGTCAGAGGCCTCGGAGGTGGACTTACCCACCTTCGTCACAATTGCCATTGTGACAATGATGAATGCGGCGAAGACAGCGATGTTGAGAATCGGGTTACCGGCTGCCGCGGTTTGCTCTTGGGCCAGGATGAATACGTCAGGGTTCATGTCTTAGCCCTCCATCTCTTCGCGGATCGCCGCTGCGCGCGGCTCAATGTTCTTGTTGGCATACACCACGTATGCCCAGGTAATCAGGAACGTAGTGATGAACTGGGCGACACCCAGCCAGAGACCTACGTTCATACCCAGGAATGGCTTCGCCATGACCTCCGGCCAGAATGTGGCGTACACGACGTAGAAGATGTACCAGAGGAAAAATGCGATAGACACCGGGAATGTGAACTTGCGGTAGGTGCTTCGCAGTTCCTGGAACTGCGGGCTAGCCTGCATTTCCACGAATTCCTGAGGCGTTGGTTCCCGTCGCTGTTTTACAGCGGGCGAGCCTTCAGCCATGGCTACTCCTTTCGGAAAAATGAATCGGATGTGAAAAAAGTAACCTAGAACACACAACCGGGAGACAGTTTTGCCAATTAAATTAAATAAATTTCCAAAAGTCACCCCCGTTGACTAGCCCCACCCAGAGCATTGCTAATCGGCGTCCCCTCCCCACCACTATCCAGGGAACATGCGCGGATCATTAGACTGGCGTTCACCAGGGATAGTGTCGAGGAGATCCAAAGATTCGCGGTCAAGCGTGATGCTGGCAGCCGCGATATTCCCCTTAAGACGCTGCGCACTGCTCGTCTTCGGGATGACAGAGATCCCTTGGGAAACGAGATACGCTAGGGCGATCTGCGCGGGTGTTGCGCCGTAGGCAGCAGCAACCTGTGTGATCTGAGAGCTGTCGAGGATCTCTCCCCTGCCCAGCGGCGCCCATGCCTCCGTGAGAATGTTGTGGCGGGCGTGGTAGTCCCGTAATTCCGGCTGCGTGAAACCGGCATGAAGTTCGACTTGGTTCACGGCAGGTGCGACCCCCGTTGCTGCGATGAGTTCATCCAGTGTTTCTTCGTAAAAATTCGCTACCCCCACTGTCCTGATAAGCCCTGCTTCACGCTGTTCTAGCAGTGCTTCATATGCGGCGACAAAGGTGCCGTTTTGGGGCCACGGCCAGTGGACCATGAACAGATCCACGTGGTCGAGGTCCAGCCGACGCAGCGATTCGTGGAAGGCTTCCGTGGCACGAGGCTGATCATCGTTCCATAGCTTGGACGTAATAAACAGTTCTTCACGCACCACATCCCCCGCCGCGATCGCCTCACGTACTGCGCGGCCTACCTCTGCCTCATTGCCGTACAAGGAGGCAGTGTCAAAGTGGCGGTAACCGCAGTCGATGGCCCGGCGGATAATGTTCACCGTGTCCGGGCCGGTGAGTTTGTAGGTACCCAGCCCCACAAGAGGTAACTCATGACCATCGTTCAAGGTGGCATGTGGAATGTCGCGGGGAGAAAGGGTACCAACCATTGTTCTAGTTCGCCTCAAGCAGATCGATGACAAAGATGAGGGTGCGGCCCGACAACGGGTGTCCGCCACCGGCGGGGCCGTAGGCCATTTCCGGCGGGATGGTCAGCGAGCGGCGGCCGCCCACCTTCATACCGGGGATGCCTTGCTGCCATCCTTCGATGAGGCCGGTCAGGGGGAACTCAGCGGCCTCGCCACGGTCCCAGGAGCTATCAAACTCCTCGCCGGTCTGGTAGTCCACGCCCACGTAGTGGACCTTGACCATGCCACCTGCCTTCGCTTCGTCGCCGTCACCGGCAACAATGTCCTCAATCACTAGGCCGTCCGGTGCCGGATCCTGAGGTACGTCAATAGTGGGCTTATCCATGAAAGATTTCTCCTTGGTTTGGGTATCCCGCTTGTTAAACGCGAAACCGCCGAAACGGTGAGCCCCTGATTATACGGTGCATCCCGCTTTCGGCGGATTCGCTGTCTTCAGCGTGCTTGTTTAGTCACACCGAAGGAGCGTTAGCGCTGATCGCGCGGAACGAACTCACGCTGCGTTGCGCCGGTGTAGATCTGACGTGGACGGTTGATCTTGGAGTTCATTGCCAGCTGCTCGCGGTAGTGAGCGATCCAGCCCGGCAGACGGCCGATGGCGAAGAGGACGGTGAAGAAATCCGTCGGGAAGCCCATGGCGCGGTAGATCAGGCCGGTGTAGAAGTCCACGTTCGGGTACAGCTTGCGCTCGATGAAGTAGTCGTCCTTGAGTGCGATCTCCTCGAGCTCCATAGCCAGGTCGAGCAGGCTGTCGCCGCCCAGGTGGTTGAGCACCTCGTGTGCGGATTCCTTGACGATGGCAGCGCGCGGGTCGTAGTTCTTGTACACGCGGTGGCCAAAGCCCATCAAGCGGACGCCCTTCTCCTTGTTCTTCACGCGGTTCATGAAGTCAGAAGCGTCGCCACCGTTGTTCTCCTGGATATCCTCGAGCATCTCCAGCACAGCCTGGTTAGCGCCACCGTGCAGCGGGCCAGCCAGAGCGTTGATGCCACCAGCGATGGACACGAACATGTTTGCCTGTGCGGAACCGATCATGCGGACGGTGGAGGTGGAGCAGTTCTGCTCGTGGTCAGCGTGCAGGATGAGCAGCTTGTCCAGGGCGTTCACAACAACCGGGTCAACCTCGTACGGCTCGGTCGGGTAACCGAACATCATGCGCAGGAAGTTCTCGCGCGGGCTCAGGGCGTTGTTCGGGTACATGTACGGCTTACCCTGGGATGCGCGGTAAGCGTATGCCGCCAACATCGGCACCTTTGCCATGAGGCGAACGGTTGCCTTGTCCAGCTGCTCCTCGTCCAGCGGGTTGAGCTGGTCCTGGTAGTAAGCGGACAGAATGTTGACGGACGAGGCCAGCACAGCCATCGGGTGTGCGTCACGCGGGAAGACGTTGAAGGCCGCCTTGAAGTCCTCATCCAGGAGGGTGTGGTGGCGGATGTTGCTGGAGAAGGTCTCTAGCTCATCCTCAGTCGGTAGCTCACCGTTGATCAGCAGGTAGGACACCTCGTTGAACGTGGCGTTGTTAGCCAGGTCAGCGATGTCGTAGCCACGGTAGCGCAGGATGCCTGCGTCACCATCGATGTAGGTGATCTTGGACTCGGTGGAACCCGTAGAAACGTAGCCCGGGTCGAAGGTGACCAGGCCGGTCTGTCCGAGGAGGTTGCCCAGCACAAAGCCGTCATTTCCCTCGGAGGCGCGGATGAGATCCATCTCATACTCGCCGCCGGGGTAGTTAAGTACTACCTTGTCGTTGTTCTCAGAAGCCACAATGAACCTTTCAAAGAGTCGTTGAGCGACGCCTGCGGCTAGTTTCCGCAGGTGAAATAACCTACGGGCTAAGCACGAGCCAAGCGCCAGAATTGGCATAAATTCACTCTATCAGGACCGCGCCCTGAGGATGTGACGGTAGAGACAAAAACTCCACTTCCCCCGTTACACCACAATTACCCCCGCGGGCTAGAGTTAGTGCCACACCGATGCCATTTTGAAGCCTGAAAGAAGGGTCCCGAATGTCCGAGTATCCAGCTCTTCCGCAAGAATTTTCACCTCACGACGGTCGCTTTGGCTGTGGCCCTTCCAAAGTCCGCCCTGCCCAGTTGGACGCGATCACTAACGGTGCACACATCATTGGTACCTCCCACCGCCAGCCTGCGGTGAAGAATGTTGTGGGTGAGGTCCGCGAGGGTCTTGCAGAGCTGTTCTCTCTCCCGGAGGGCTACGAGATCGTCTTGTCGCTTGGTGGCGCTACTGCTTTCTGGGATGCGGCGACCTTCGGTTTGATTGAGAAGAAGTCTGCACACCTGACGTTTGGTGAGTTCTCCTCCAAGTTCGCTAAGGCCTCCAAGCAGGCTCCGTGGCTGGATGAGCCGCAGGTGGTTGAGGCGCAGCCGGGCAGCGCCCCCTCCCCTTCCGCGCTGGATGGCACCGACGCAGACGTCGTCGCGTGGGCTCATAATGAGACCTCCACCGGTGCCATGGTTCCTGTCATCCGCCCGGATACTGATGCGCTCGTGCTTATCGACGCAACGTCGGGCGCCGGTGGCCTACCCGTCGATATGCGAAATGCTGATGCGTACTACTTCTCCCCGCAGAAGTGCTTCGCGTCAGACGGTGGCCTGTGGTTCGCGGCCATGAGCCCGGCTGCCATTGAGCGTATTGCCAAGATCAAGGAGTCCGGTCGTTTCATCCCGGCCTTCCTGGATCTGCAGACTGCTGTGGATAATTCCCGCAAGAACCAGACCTACAACACCCCTGCTGTGGCGACGCTGCTCATGCTGGCAGACCAAGTCAAGTGGATGAATGACAATGGTGGCTTGGACGGCATGGTTGCCCGCACCAAGGCAAATTCGGATGCGCTCTACTCCTGGGCGGAGGGCAATGCGCACGCAACGCCGTTCGTTGCGGATGTAGACAAGCGCTCCTACGTTGTGGGCACCATCGATTTTGATGATTCCATCGACGCCGCTGAGCTGGCTAAGGCTCTGCGCGCAGGCGGCATCCTCGACGTGGAACCGTACCGCAAGCTGGGCCGTAACCAGCTGCGCATCGGCATGTTCCCGGCGATTGACACCGAGGACGTAGTCAAGCTCACTGGTGCAATTGACTTTATGCTGTCCCAGGGCGTCGGCGAGAAGTAAAGAGTGAAATCCCTACCGCCGCAACCAAATAAGAGATTGCGTGTCAGTTAAGCTGTCTTTTTGATTGACTTAGGTGTAAGGAGACAGCGATGCGCGAGCTCTTTGTTGTTGCGGACGAATCGACCGACTCTCTGTGGGTGCTGCGCGCCCTTGACGGAGAAAAGTTCTGCATTTCACGCGAGGACCTTGTCCCGCCGGCCGCACCGACACTCACCACCGTCGAAGATACTTCCGTGAACAGCGGTTCTGGCGAGGATGATGAGAACCTTGAGGTCGCCGAAGCTGAGCCTGTCGAGGAAGCGAGGAATGAAGAACGTGGCGGGCCAAACCTGACGCTTTGTACACCGGAGCCTGAAAATCCCGAGACAAAGTCTTCCCCCGTCGAACGCACGCCTGCGGAGCCGGACCCGCTGTTTGCCACTCCCCTATCGCTGCGCCCGAAGGATATTCAGGCACGAATCCGTGCGGGAGCAAGCACTGAGGAACTCGCTGAGGAGATGGGCGTGGCCATTAGTCGCGTGGAGCCGTATGCCCATCCGGTGTTGCTGGAGCGCGCCCAGGTTGCGGAGGTTGCGAAGCAGTCCCATCCGGTCCGTGCAGATGGTCCGGCGCCGGACACGCTATATGAGGTCCTCGCGTTGAGCTTCTCTTCCCGCGGTCACGCCCTGTCCGAGGCCACGTGGGATGCGGTCCGGAACGTCGGCGAACCGTGGGTGGTGCGCTTGACGTGGCAGGCTGGCCTGCAGGAGCACAGCGCTGAATGGTCTTTCCACCGCACAATGGGCTCTGCCCCCACTACGGAACCGCGCGATGCGGTTGCAGCGGATCTGATCGACCCCTCGTTTGCACAGCCGGTGCGTTCACTGTCCGCCGTGGCAGTGAATTACGAGCAGGACGCTCCCGCTGCTCCTGCCGAACAGCGGCAACAGACGCACCACGCCCAGCCTGATCTTTTCGCGGAAGGCGACGTGCTGCACATCCCGGAGGAGCATGTGAAACCGAAGAAGCGCCGGCGTAAGGCTGTCACGCCGCACTGGGAGGACGTGCTTCTTGGGGTGCGCACGAACACGAAGCGTCCGAAGAAGTAGGGCTTTATGGGAGTCTCAGCCGTAGTCACTTTCTGGTACATCAACGCCGCTGATTCGGCCGCGGTATTGGAAGCAGAGCCACACGCTGACCGTGGCTTTGGCCGCAAATTGCTCGCGCAGCTCAATCCGCGCTGGCCAATCACGCCGATTGGCCAGTTCCCGCTAAACCGCTCTGCGCCCAGTAGCCGTGATGAGTTCTACATTGCCGGCTATCCGGGGGTCGCTGTCCTGCAGACGCATATCGACGACTGCGGCAAGCTCTCCGACATCCCCACCAACCTTCGCCGGGCGGTGCCCGCAGCGGATGTTTTCGTCTTTGCGGAGGGCATCGACGAAGGCGAGGGCTACGCCGGTTTTGCCCGCTTCAATGGGGATACGGTGCGCCGTTCCCTGTGCGCGACGCGCAATGAGCTCATCGAAGACCTCGGGCTGCCGGATGGGTTTGAAGCCCCGTTTTGGGCTGGAGAACGCGCCGATCAACTCGGTGGTATCTCACTGCCCTTTGAGCCAGTTGATCTCATGCACGCTGCCCAGCGCAGTTGGCTAGGTGTGGACATCTCCCCCGATGGCCCCGACATCAATGTGGTGGCTTACGCCGTTGACGGGCGCCCAGAACCCAAGGTGGAGCAACGCACCCCAGGGGCCAAGAATGTCGCCGATGTTGCCGCCAAGTTTTCCTCAGCGAATGCAGATTATGACGACTATGAGGAAGCCGAAGAAACGAACGACGAGTTCGCAGAACTCGCCGACGCTTCCGCCAAAGTGGCACGTCGGATTGGGCGCGATGTGACGCGACGCTGGCGCAACCTCAAGGAGACGGTGAAAGAACGGCTCCGTCACTCCGACCGCTAGCTCAGCCCCACTATCCCACGGTCGCGTTCATAAAACGCAATAGCTGCTGACGTTGCCACGTTCAGGGAGTCTGTGCCTGGCGCCATGGGGATGCGGGCGCGGACGTCCGTCGCACGCATCGCATGTTCTGTCAGGCCAGGTCCTTCCCCGCCGACGAGGAGGGCGACTTTGGGCCAGGGGTTACCGGCGGCGTCGACAAGCGCTTCCGCGAGATGGACGGCGCGATCATCGGGTGTGAGCGAAATCAACCGGAAACCGGCCTGGCGCAGCTGTTCAAGCGAACGCTGCCACGTGGTGGATGTGCCGTCCAGATGCGCGAACGGCAAGCGGAGCACATGCCCCATAGACACGCGCACGCTGCGGCGATACAAAGGATCTGCCGTGCCAGACCCCAACAGCACACCGCCCACTCCCATGCCGGCAGCATTGCGGAAAATAGCCCCGATATTCTCGTGGTCGCCGACCCCCTCAAGGACCACGAGCGTGCGCGCATCTAGCAGCTCACCGACATCAGGCTCCCCTGCCCTATCCGCTACCGCGATGAGCCCACGGTGCATGTCATAGCCCACCACCTCGGCGAGTAGCTCGCG
Organism: Corynebacterium tuscaniense; assembly: GCF_008693065.1. Lineage (GTDB taxonomy): Bacteria > Actinomycetota > Actinomycetes > Mycobacteriales > Mycobacteriaceae > Corynebacterium > Corynebacterium tuscaniense. The sequence goes on from NZ_VXKH01000045.1 coordinate 9,124, forward strand.
GGTCACGGTGTAGATCGGGGCCTCAATCGGTGGGAGACCTTCTTCCGCACGTTGAGTGCGGAAGGTGTCAACCTTCTTTTCAAAGCCGATGATGCAGCGCAGCGGGTAGCGCGAATCCACCACCCGGCCGGCAACGAGCGGGCCTTCCCCGAAAACATACGCGCGGGAGTTGTCCGCTTTCTTCAAATCACGGATAACATCCAACCGCGGGTCAGCGGGATCATTGATGGGGATCATTCGCTACCAATCGTGGGTGACTTAGGAGATCGCAGCCATGATCGGATCCATGGCAAAGAACACCACGAACAGCGCGGAGATCAACCACATGATCCAGTGAATTTCCTTCGCACGGCCAGCGAACACTGCGAACAGCGCGAAGGTGATGAAGCCAATGCCGATGCCATGGGCGATGGAGTAGGTAAACGGCATTGCCACGATGGTGAGGAAGGCCGGCAGTGCAATATCAAAGCGGGACCATTCGATCTCACCCACCTGCATCATCATGAGTGCACCAACGATGACCAGCACTGGTGCAGCAGCCTCAATCGGCACGATCTCATACAGTGGGGTGAAGAACATGGCGGCCAGGAACAGCAGGCCAGTCACAATGTTGGCCAGACCAGTGCGTGCACCATCCGCGATACCGGCAGACGAGTCAACGTAGACCGTTGCGGAGGAAGCAGAACCAGCACCACCAGCGATAGCGCCAAAGCCCTCAACAACGAGCGCCTTCTTCATGTCCGGTAGCTCGCCATTTTCATCCGTGAGGTTTGCCTGACGGCCCAGAGCCGTCATCGTGCCCATAGCGTCGAAGAAGTTAGCCAGCACCAGAGTGAACACCAGCAGTGAAGCGGTGACAACACCAACCTGAGTAAAGGCACCGAGCAGGTCGACGTTGCCCACGATGGACAGATCAGGCACGCCACCGAAAGAGTCCGGCAGAGTCGGAACAGCCAGATTCCAGCCCGTCGGGCCGGTCTCAGCGGACGATCCGGCGCCCGTGACCCGCTCAATAATAAGGGCGATGGTGGTGTTGAGCACGATACCGATGAACAGGCCACCCGGAATACGGCGCGCAACCATGAAGCCACAGATGAACAGGCCAAGAACAAACACGAATGTCGGCCACGAAGCAATGGAACCGTTGATGCCCAGCTGTACTGGAACGGTGGTCATAGCGGCATCAGGGATACGGCGAACAAAGCCAGCATCCACGAATCCGATCATGGCAATGAACATGCCAATGCCCACGCCGATAGCAGCCTTCATCGAGGGCGGAATAGCTCGGAAGACGGCGGAGCGGAAACCGGAAACAGCTAGAAGAACGATAATGATACCGTCAATGACCACTAGGCCCATCGCCTGTGCCCACGTCAGGCCCTCCGTACCCACCAGGGTGACAGCCACCAAGGTGTTCAGGCCCAGGCCAGCGGCGATACCAAACGGGTAATTCGCCACAACGCCGAACAAAATACACATGACGCCGGCCACCAGTGCGGTAGCGGCAGCAACCTGCGGAATGCCCAGTACGGTGCCCACGGAGTCTTCACCAGTACCCAGGATCAACGGGTTCAACAGGACGATGTACGCCATGGCGAAGAAGGTGACCACGCCAGCGCGGACCTCCGTAGCCACCGTGGAGCCCCGCTCCGAGATGTGGAAGAAACGGTCCAGGCCAGAGCGCGCTTCAGCGTCCGGTTTCTTCTCCGAAAGATGTTCCACCTTCGCAGAATCTGTGGTGTTCGAACTCATAAAAACTTGTCCTTTTAACACGGAAAAGCGCCCCCACAAACCACGCACGGGACCACTTGGGGCGCGCACCGGCTCACGGAAGCAGAAACATGACGGGGATAGCGTCCCACCTAGTTGCCGGTTTTACAAAATGAGCAGCTGTGTCTGTCACCACATTGAGGGGTGGGGTTAGAAGAGGGGCTTTTCATCGTCGAAAAGCTCTCCGCCCGCATCAAGTTCTTCGGAATCAACCTTCGTTTCTGAGTGCGCGCCACAGCCATACGCGGCGGAGACAACGCGCCCATCGGCGGAGTATTCATTGGCGCAGACACCGAAGTTGTAGCCGATCGGCTCTCCTGCCGGAATGAAAAAAGCACAGGTCTTACACTGCAGCGCCGCCTGAGAGGCGTGCGCGGAATTGGGGCCAAAATCCCCGCGACGCCATCGATCCTTTGCGGCATCAAGGCCAGTTTTTGTGAGATACTGCGCGGTCTCACGGCCCGGGAACGTCACGGCATCCGGCGCGAAGGAATCCGCTGTCAAGCGCTCATCATCATGCGCTGGCTCCATCAGGTCGCCGGGGCCAAGATCACCCGGGCGGAGGCGATCCGAGTATGGCACCCAATCGGGCGCTTGCAGCGCTTCACCCGTGGGCGCGGGAACCAGCGCAACCTCACTCACCGTGATGTAATCCGAGCCCGTTGCACAGGCCACCACCGCATTCCACTCCCACCCGGTGTAGCCCGGTACGGTTGCCTCAAAGCGGTGCGTAGCAGTGTTACTACTCAAGCCACTGACACCAATATGTTCCCCCACTTTTCCATGATCGAGCTCATGCAGCGCCTCACGCGCAACGTTGACCGCCCGTTGACCAAGCAAGGGGCTTGCAGGAGTGTTGTTTGCTTCGCGGTTGCGACGGGTCTTTCTTTGTGTCACATCAACCATTATGGCTGACGTGTTGCAAGATAGAGCCCATGGCCCAATTTTCGCGCGCTGCTGCACTGCTGTTTGCCGTGCCGCTTCTTGTTTCTTGTTCCGGCTCCCACAAGCAGGGTGATGAAGGTGCCCTGCATCTCACCGCCCACATCGAGGAACGGTTGCCTTTTGATGAAACAAGCTTCACGCAGGGACTTGAGCTCGGCCCAGACGGCACGCTTTATGTGGGCACCGGGATGGAAGGGGCTTCCCGCATTTATCGCAGCACGGTGGATGGGCGCGAGCTTGCCAGCCAGGATCTCGCCCCTGAATTTTTCGGGGAGGGCATCACGCTTATCGACGGCTCCCTGTGGCAACTCACCTGGCAAAACAACACCGCCATCAAACGGGACGCGGAAACTCTCGAGGAAATCAGTCGCGCTACCTATGAGGGTGAAGGCTGGGGCTTGTGTGCCCGGCCGGATGCCGGTGAGGTGATCTTCTCGGATGGCACCAGCGAGCTGCGACGCATGGACCCGGACACCTTGGCGCAACGTGAACGCTTCACCGTAACGCTGAACGGCTCACCTCTAAGCGGGCTCAATGAGCTTGAGTGCGTGGGTGAAGATATTTATGCCAACATCTTCACCAGCACAGACATCGTTCGGATCGACGCGACCACAGGAGTAGTAGAAGCGGTTATTGATGCCTCTGGTGTTCCCAACAACGCCACCCCGGACCCCAACCACGTACTCAACGGTATCGCGCACATCGAGGGCGATGAGTTCTACATCACCGGTAAACGCTGGCCGGACATGTACCGGGTCACCTTCATTCCGGACACAAGCCACGGATAGACTGCTTGGGTATGGGTAGCAAGAAGACACGGGACCAACGCTCCATAGCCATGCTTGCCATCATCGCGGTGATGATCGTGGGCATCGTTGCCGCACTGTACTTCTACATGGAGTGGCGAAATAACCGTCCCAGTACCCCGCCACAGGAGATTGAAGTGACGGCCACTGCCGGTGAAAACTCCGCCACAACCACACCGTTCAGTGTCTGTGAATTCGGGGAAAACTGCCCAGAAGGCTCTGTTGCCACCATCGACGCGGACGGCGCTGATGCCGTGCGCATCAGCGTGCCCAAAGATGTCTCCGTTTTGCAGTGGTCACTGCTCAGCATTTACGACGACCCTGCGGCCAACAGCGAACGCACCTTCACTCCCGGTGAAGCCGATGAAGTAGATGTGCCTATCCGCAGTGAATCCAACTCCAATGCCAGCCTTGTTGTCATGGAAGTGTCCTGCCTCATGGTCGGCCAGGACGGCGCTGGCGAAGAGACCCCGGTCATGGCTACCTGGGCTTTCAGCACCGAAGCAGCCTAAAGCACCTTCGGCGCCTTAGGAATCTAGCTCTTTCGCCACCGCACGCAGGATCTCCGCGATCTGGCGCCCTTCCTTCCGCTCCGGGTAGCGGCCAGCATCAAGTGCCGGCTGGACCTGCGTTTCCAGCATCGACATGACGTCGGCAAGCATGCTGCTGAGCTCCGCTGGCTTGCGACGATTCACCGGGCGACGGCGCGGCTCATCGAGCACCTTCACCCGCAGCGCCTGGGGGCCACGACGGCCGGCAGCAAAATCAAACTCGATCCGCTGGCCTGGGAAGAGCTCATCCACACCCTCGGGCAGCACGTTTTTACCAACGTAGACATCCTCGTCCCCCGGGTTAGAGGCAAAACCGAAGCCCTTGTCGGCGTCGAACCACTTCACTTTTCCTACTGGCATCGTTGTCACACCCTTATGTGTATCGCGTTATTCTCGCGTGAAAACCGCGAGTATACCCGCCACGCAACGCGGTCCCATAAAGTTACGCCGTGCCGCACTCTGGCGACACACGCAACGACGTGTGAGACACCTCACAAAGATTACATTTACGCAGTTCCTGCAGTTAGTCACCCCGGAAAGTGCGTCACGTCAGTCACATTAATAACAATTCTAGAAAACAACGTGACCTAATCGTTATAAACAGCTAGAGTTACCGGCATGCCCTCACAGGGGCCAACCCTAATCGCATGATTGCCACGTTGAATTGTGTCCAGCGATCACTGCGACAAACTCCATAAGGACATAAGCGGGGGACCCACCCGCACGAACCCACCTCGGTGGCCGTGCACCGCGGGAACCCTCACCGGCCACAACCGGCCAGTGAAACCCGCTGGGGTGAAGCCGCACACGCGGCCAGGCACCTTACTAAGACCTCAGCCTGAACCCGACAGCTCACCTCGCAAACGCTTAACAAGAGAGGAACTTGAATACCCATATGGGACGTCACAGCAAGCAGAGCCGCACGTTTTCCAAGGTAGCAGCTGGCGCTTCCGCAGCTGTTGCGGCAACCGCCCTGATCAATCCGATCGCTAACGCAGCCCCGGATTCTGACTGGGACCGCCTGGCCCAGTGCGAGGCTGGCGGCAACTGGCACATCAACACCGGCAATGGCTACTACGGTGGCCTGCAGTTCTCCGCTAGCACCTGGCGCGCACATGGCGGTGGCCAGTTTGCACCGTACGCTCACCAGGCAACACGCGAGCAGCAGATCGCCGTCGCTGAGCGCACCCTCGCCGCCCAGGGCTGGGGCGCATGGCCGGCTTGCTCCGCTCGTCTTGGCCTGCGTTCCGCCCCCA
>NZ_VXKH01000046.1 GCF_008693065.1 Corynebacterium tuscaniense
GAGCGGTGCCGTGCACATTCCGGGCGACCACCAGGTGCGCCCGCGGCTCATCGCGGCGGCACTGCAGGAAGCGTGCCGCAATGCCGGGGTGACGTTCGAGGCGGAGGCGCTGAAAGATGTCAACGATGTCGCAGCTGATCAGGTGCTGCTGGCCAACGGTTTGGGGGCGCGCGAAACAACGGGCTGGTTCGAGGGCACGAACCCGTTGAAGCTGCGCCCGGTGTACGGCGACATGGTGGAGCTGCGCGTCCCGGCACACCAACGGCCACTGGTTGAGCGGGTCATCCGCGGGTTCGTGGAGGACCGACCGATCTATCTCATCCCCCGCGAAGACGGCACGCTGACCATCGGCGCCACCACCCGCGAGGATGATCGCCCTGAGCCGCAGGCAGGCGGCGTTCTGCAACTGCTGCGGGACGCCAGTGAGATCGTGCCGGGTATAGAGGAATGCGACATCATCGAAATCCACACCGGCGCCCGGCCTGGTTCCCCGGATGATCTGCCCTACCTCGGCCGGGTCAATGACCGGGTGGTTGTATCCACCGGCTACTTCCGCCACGGGATCCTGTTGGCGGGGGTGGGGGCTAGGTGTGGGGCGGAGATCGTCGAGAAGCTCAAGCCCTCCGTAGACTTGGAGGCCTGTAACCCGCTGAGGCACAAGGAGAACAATGAAGCTGACAGTGAATAATGAAGCGGTCACCACGAAAGCGACCACCGTGAAGGGCCTGCTGGAGGAGGTTCTGGGCGACGTTCCTGCTGGCACTGCCGTCGCCGTCGATGGGAATGTTGTACCGAAGTCGCAGTGGGACACGCATGGACTGGACGAAGGCGCCCGCGTGGATATTCTCACCGCTGTTCAGGGAGGCTAAACGTGCTGGACATTGCCGGCAAGCAGTTCAATTCCCACCTAATCATGGGCACGGGCGGGGCAAGCTCGCAGGACATGCTCGAGCGCGCGCTCGTCGCGTCGGGCACGGAGTTGACTACGGTGGCCATGCGGAAATTCGCCGCTCCCGCAGGCGAGTCTGTTTTTGATCTGCTCTCCCGCCTCGGTATCGCGCCACTGCCAAACACCGCGGGGTGTCGCACCGCGCGAGATGCGGTGATCACGGCGAAGCTTGCGCGTGAGGCGCTGGGCACGGACTGGGTGAAACTAGAAGTCATCGCCGATGATCGCACGCTCCTGCCCGATGTTGTGGAGACCGTCGATGCGTGCGAGATGCTTGTTAGTGAAGGCTTCACCGTGCTCGCCTACACCTCCGATGACCCTGTCGCGGCGAAACGACTGGAAGACCTCGGTGCGGCTGCAGTCATGCCGCTGGGCGCACCGATTGGGACTGGCCTGGGCATTTTGAACCCGCACAACATCGAGCTGATTTGTTCGCGGGCGGAGGTGCCCATCCTCATTGATGCTGGTGTGGGCACTGCCTCCGATGCGGCGCTGGCGATGGAGCTTGGCTGCGACGGCGTTCTGCTGGCCAGCGCCGTCAACCGCTGTCAGGACCCGGTGTCCATGGCAAAGGCAATGCGCCTGGCCGTGGAGGCAGGGCTGCTTGCGCGTGGGGCGGGGCGGATTCCGAAGAGGGAGCACGCGGTGGCATCCTCAAGCTTTGATGGCCTAGTCAGCTGGGCAGACCAGGTTTTGTAACCGAAAACTCCGTAGAATGTAACTAACGGGGTCACACGGACCCCCGCGCTACACCAAGGAGTTCCACCATGAAACGCACAACAACGGTTCTTGGCACCGCGGTCCTTGCCGCCGGACTTGCCACCGCCGCGTTCGCTCCGAATGCGGCAGCTAATCCGAACTACGTATCCAACGCCAACAACACCGTCCGCTGTTACATGACGGAAGGTGAAACACTCTGCGTCAGCGACATCGGCCGTGACGCACAACCGGAGTGCAACCCGCCGGGCCACCTCATCCCGGCCGTGTCGATCCAGCGTAACTGGGTGGGCACCAAGTGCTGGAACCAGGGTTTTGATGGCCAGCCGATGCGCCTCAACCCGCTGCAGATTCACGTCAACGGCAGCCGGGTTGTCATCCCGGGCCTCGCAGGCGAACTGTATGTCCTTGACGTGGCAAAGCCGGCGCTGGTTCGCGCCGGCTCCCACAATGCAGTGCTGTTCGCCCTCTAATTAGTCCTGCTTGGACTCAGGCGTCTCACCGTCCACCACGAGTGCTTCGGTGAGGCGCCACGTCTCGTTCTCGTAGTCGTACTCGAGCTCGGGGCGGTCAATCTGGTTGCCTTCTTCGTCATAGCCAGGGGCCGGCTTGGCTTCGGCTTCCTCATATTTCTCAGCCGTGTCGGTCTTCTCCCACTTACGGGAACGGAAGCGACGGTCGGCGGACGCATCGTCGCTCATAGCCTTGATCAGCGCGTACATCATGATGAAGTACACGAAGAAGAATGGCAGGGCGATGATGATCACTACTTCTTGCAGCGCCTGGATGCCGGAGTCGTTGATGAACAGCAGCGCCGCCGTGACCACACCGACGGAACACGCCCAGGCAACGCGGTAATACCCCGGGGTCTTTTCCTCTTCGCCGGTGGCAAACATGTCCATGACCATGGCGGCGGAGTCGATGGATGTGACGAAGTAGAACACGATCACGGCCAGAGCGACCGTGCCTGTGACCGTGTACAGCGGGTACTGCGCCAGCAAGGTGAACAGTGCCTGTGGTGTATCGCCGTCTTGCACAACGGGGCCGGTGAGCACACCCGGGTTCTCCTTTTCCACCTCAAGGGCAGCGCGACCGAAGGTGGCAAACCAGATGATGTCAAACATGGTGGGCAGCATGATCGTGCCGGCGATGAATTCGCGGACGCTGCGGCCACGGGAAATGCGGGCGAAGAACATGCCCACGTACGGCGACCAACAGATAGTCCATGCCCAGTAGAACGCGGTCCAGGTGGCGTGCCAGCCCGGGTTCTCACCGTTTGAATCCACCCAGAACATCAGCTCCGGCAGCGAGTTGGCGTAGATGCCAAAGGATTCCGTGATGTGCCCAATGATCTTCAGTGTTGGGCCCGCGATGAAAAGAAACACCAGCAAAGCGATCGAGCCAATGATGTTCAGGTTGGACAGCAGCTTCACGCCCTTATCCAGCCCGGTGGCCACGGAGATGGAGGCAGCCAGGGTGATGGCAATGATGATTACCAGCTGCACCCACGTCACCAGCGGGACGTCGAACATGATGTTCAGGCCAGCACTAATCTGCAGCACGCCAAGACCAACGGAGACGGCGAGGCCGAAGACGGTACCGATGATGCCGACGGCGTCGAGAAGCTTGCCTGGCCACTCGTACACTTTGGAGCCGAGCAGCGGAGAGAACATCGAGGAGTAGCGCGCGGGCATCTTACGCTTGTAAATGAAGTAGCCCATAGCCAGGCCAGGCAGGGTAAAGATCACCCACATGTGAATACCGAAGTGGTAGTAGGTGAACTCAAACGCTTGGCGGATGGCGCCGGGGCTCATGGATTCAAAGTCGCCGCGCGGCGGGTTAAAGGAGTGGTGCAGCGGTTCAGCCGCACCCCAGAACATCAGGGTTGCGCCCATGCCGGCGGCAAACAGCATGGAGAACCAGACGGGGAGGGAATACTCCGGGTCATCGTCATCATCGCCGAGTTTGAAGTTGCCGTATTTAGATACGAAAACAACAATGAGGAAGACGAACACCGTGGACACACCGCCGATGTACAGCCACGCGAAGTTGTCCATCATCCAGCCGGAGACCTGCGAGTATGTCGCACGAGCACGCTCGCCGAAGATGATGGTGGCAGCCACGAAGATGGTGATGAACCCCGCGGCGACGCCGAAGATCAGAGGGTCTGATTGAAATCTAGGTTTCCTAGGCATGCCGATCAAGCTTATGTTAAAAGCGTGACTATCGCCCATCAGATTCCTGAAAAAGAGTTTCAACGCACCGCACGCCAGATGAATTTGCCGGGTTTCGGCGCCGCGCAACAAGCAGCGCTCCATGCCGCACATGTGCTGGTCATCGGGGCGGGCGGCCTCGGCTGCCCCATCATGCAAACGCTCGCCGCGACGGGCGTGGGAAAAATTTCGCTTATCGACGATGACACCGTCGACCTCACCAACATCCACCGCCAAATCCTCTTCGGGGCGGAAGACGTCGGCCGGAAGAAGACGGAAGTGGCAGCCGAGCGCCTGAAGGCGTTGCAGCCCGACATCGAGGTCACCATCATCGACGGCCGCATGACCACCGATAACTCCGTGGAACTCCTCGACGGCATCGATGTGCTTATCGACGGCTCCGATACCTTCTCCACCAAATTCCTCGCCGCCGACGCCGCGGAGATCACCGGCACTCCCCTGGTGTGGGGTTCCGTGCTGCGCTACCGCGGTGACGTGGCTCTGTGGTGGTCCGGTCCAGGCGCCCCCGAAGACGGCGTGGGTCTGCGCGACCTTTACCCCGACCAACCCGATGCGGACTCTGTCCCCGACTGCGCCACGGCCGGCGTGCTGGGCGTGACCACCTCCGTTGTGGGAGGGCTCATGGCTACGGAGGTGGTGAAGTTCCTCACCGGCATCGGGCAGTCCGAGGTGGGCAAGTTGATGATGTATGACGCGCTGGGGGCGCACATAAGCGAGTTCAGGGTGACGCGTGACCCGGAACGCGCACTGACAACCTCCCTGCGTGCGAGCTATGGCGAAGTCTGCGCCATGCCCGACGGTGCGCCTGACCTGCTCGCGCAACTGGAGGCCGGCGAGGTGATCCCGCTGGACGTGCGCGAACCGCATGAGAAAGCCATCGCAGACTTGCCCGTGCCCGGTCGGCTACTGCCCACCTCAGACCTGGAGATCCAACCGCGCCTAGCCGCTGATTTCCTCGACAGCGTCGATAACGGCTCCCGCGTGCTTGTCTACTGCGCCTCTGGGATTCGCTCACAGTGGTTCGTGGACACCTTCGAGCCATTGGCGAAAGCGCGTGGCATCGAACTAGTGAACTTTCCCGGCGGAGTCAACGGGATTTAAGGCTGCTACCGTGGGAGCATGACTAACACCAAACTCCCCCTGTCCACTATTGATCCGGATGGCCTGCTGGAATACTCCGCAGTGTTCAGCGACCGCTCCCTGAACCACATGTCCGCCCGCTTCATCGGTGTCATGCAGGAACTCCAAGCCATTCTGCGCGAGACCTACAACGCCTCCTCTATGGCCGTTGTCCCCGGTGGTGGCACTTTTGCCATGGAGGCCGTGGCCCGCCAGTTCGTCCGCGACAAGAAGGCGCTGGTCATCCGCACCGGTAACTTCTCCTACCGCTGGACCCAGATCTTTGAAACCGGCCACCTCACCGACTCCGCCAGCGTGCTCAACGCGGAGCCGACCGGCGATGCCGAGCGCCCCTCTTACGTCCCGCCGGCGGCTGAGATCGCCACCGCACGCATCCGTGAGGAGCGCCCCGCCGTTGTCATCGCCGCGCACGTGGAAACCGCAGCCGGCCTGGAGCTGCCCAAGGAGTACATCGCTGAACTGGCCAAGGCTACCCACGACGCTGGTGGTCTGTTCGTCCTCGACTGTGTCGCCGCCGGCACCAAGTGGGTGGACATGAAGGAATGCGGCGTGGACATCCTCATCACCGCCCCGCAGAAGGGCTGGTCCGGCTCCCCGTCCACCGGGTACATCATGTTCTCCGAGGCCGCCCGCGCGGAGCTGGACAACACCACCTCCGACAGCTTTGCCATGGACCTGAAGAAGTGGACCACACTGTCCGAGGGCTACGTCGACGGCTCCGCCACCTACCACGCCACCCTGCCCACCGACACCATCCAGCACAACCTGGCCCTGATGAAGGAAGCCAAGGAAGTCGGCCTGGACACGCTCACCGAACGTCAGGTGGAGCTGGGCACCAAGATCCGCCAGGTGTTGGCTGACCGCGGTTTCGTCTCCGTTGCCGCACCGGGCTATGAGGCCTCCTCCATCGTGGTCATGCACGCCACCACCCCGGAGCAGGCCAGTGGCGCCGCCTTCAAGCAGGCCGGCATCCAGATCGCTTCCGGCGTGCCCCTGCACGTTGGCGAGCCGGAGAACTTCTCCACCTTCCGCATCGGCCTCTTCGGCCTGGACAAGTGGGCCGATGTCGACGCGGCTGTTGCCCGCTTCACGGAGGCGCTGGACAAGGTCGCGCGCTAACCAAACGTCAACGAATACAACTTCACGCCTGCCGATGGCCGGATGCGCAGCACCCCATCGGTGGGCGTGTCGCCTTTCACCAGGTCCAAGGTGCCGTCGCTGACATCGAAGGTCTTGGCGGAACCGTCTGGGTACTCCACGTCGACTTTGCCCGTGCCGGACACCACCAACTGCACCCACGCGGCATGCACGTTGATATCCATGTAGCCGCCATCGGCCTCCACGGACTCCTGCCCCAGCGTCCACTTCCCGGACAGCGCGAACATGTAGCGCCCCGGCGTGGGCTGCTCGCCGAAGTCACGCGGGCCGTCAATGTAGTCCCGCTGCGCCGTGTACTGCGCACGCGCGGTGCCGAGGTAGGTCTCCGGGTTACGGTCCTTCGTGCCAGCCCCACTAGCTTGTTTTTCGACGACCCCCGGCAACTCCACCCCCGGATCCGTCTCCCGCAGCAGCTGGCGGATGAGCTGCTCCGTCTCGGCATAGGAGCCCTCGCCTTCCACGATCTGGCGGACGTTGCCGTCCTTGTCGATGAGGTAGCGCGCCGGCCAATAGCGGTTGTTGAAGTTCTTCCAGGTGGCAAAGGAATTGTCCTGTGCCACGGGGTAGTGGATGCCTTCTTTCTCCACGGCGGCCTTCACGTTATCCAGGTCGTGTTCGAAGCCGTACTCCGGGGAGTGGACACCGACGACGGTGAGGCCGGCGTCCCGGTAGGCGTCGTAAAGCTTGGTGATGTGCTCCCCTGCCCGCTGGCAGTTAATGCAGGCATAGGCCCAGAAGTCCACGAGCATCACGCCGCCGTTCTGCGGGCTTGGTGGCTGATCGGTGTTGATCCAGTTCTCCAGGCCGGCAAACTCAGGCGCCGGGCCGCAGTCGTGGAGGGTGGAGGGGTCGGAACGTCGACAAGCATTCAGCTCACCTGTACCCAACGCATTGGCGGCGAAGTCTGAGTTCTCGAAACGCTGCGACAGGCCCGCCGTCCAGTTCGGCAGCGCGCGCTGAATCGCGGCCGGCGCATTGAGAGCGAGCGCAAGCGTGAACACCAGCACGATCCCGCCGATCGTGCGGCGGTGGCGCTGCACCACATCGACCTTCTCCCCGATCTTGTTGCCCGCGAGCGCGAAGATGAACAGCGGCAGCGCGGAACCCAATGCGAAAGCCACGGTGAGCAGCACCGTATTCCAGCCGATCTCACCCGTACTGCCCGCGACCGTCACCGCGGCAAGCACCGGCCCAGCACACGGCACGTACACCGCGCCAAGCGCCAACCCGATAACAAAACCGCCCTTGTCCTTGGCATTCTGCTGAAGCTGGTACGGGCGCGGAATGGCGTCAAAGGGCTTCTGCACGATCGCCCCGATCTTCGGGAAAATCATGCTCAAACCGACCAGGCACAGCAGGACAATGCCCGTCCAGCGCAACACCGAAGGCGGCAAATGCAGCGCGCTGAGTAGCAGCGAACCCAGCAACGCGATCACCGCAAAACTAATGGTCAGCCCCGCCACAACATGCGACGGCTTGCGGCCCACACTCACACCGAGCACCACCGGCAACACCGGCAAGATGCATGGTGAGAGCGCTGTGATCCCCCCTCCGATAAATCCGACGAGAACAACACTGAACATCTCAAACGTCCTTACTTCATCGCGTTTTCCTAACACCCAGAACTACGGAGCCACCCACTTTTTCGGATTGGTCCAATCCGTCTCCGCGGGGTGCTCCGTAGTACTTCATGACGGGCCAGAAAACTGCGCCCGCAACACCAACCCAATGAAGGAGACACCATGTCTATCAAGCGCACCATCGCCACTGCCACCGCCATCGCCATCGCCGCCGTCAGCCTCGTTGCCTGCAACGACTCCGCAGACAAGATGGACAAGATGGACGGCTCCATGACCCCGAGCTCCAGCGCCATGATGATGGAAGAATCCAAGTAATCCATGACCCGGGTGTTAGATTTGGAATCTGTGGATCTGGACAGTTTGTTAGACGGCGTGCGCGCGGGCGATAAGGCCGCGTTCAGTGCGCTGTATGACGCCGTTGCGCCACAGGTTCTTGGTCTAGCCACTCACATTCTGCGCGATCAGGCCCAGGCCGAAGAAGTCGCCCAAGAGGTGCTCGTGGAGGTGTGGCAGAAAGCCCACACCTTCGATCCGGCTCGGGGCAGCGCAAAGTCGTGGGTGCTCCGCCTGGCTAAGTCGCGGTCTATTGACAGGCTGCGGAGTTGGCGCAGTGCGCAGGCCCGCGATACGGAAGATTTCAACAGGCAGCTCACCACGTGGGTCGCTCCCGCTGAGGAGGAGGCCGCGCAGCGGTTAGAATCGCAAGAGCTGCAAGAACTCATTGATTCGATTGGGGAACCTCACCGCAGTGCGCTTATGTTGGCGTACTTCGGCGAGTACACCCACCAGGAAATCGCCGATGCGACGGGTGTTGCGCTGGGCACCGCGAAGACGCGCGTGCGCGACGGGCTGCAGAAGTTGCGCAAGGCAGTGACAGTGAAAGGAGGCTGTGATGGATAAAGATGTTGAGGACCTGTTCAATTCCGCGGCCTCACCAGTCACGCCGCCGCCGGAGCTCAAAGACGCGATCATGCAGCGTATCGACGCTACCGAGCAGCCTACCGACCTCTCCACCGCCCGGAACAATCGCCTGAGCCGACGCCTGGTGGCTGCTGCTGCCGCAGTTGTCCTGTTTGCGGCGGGTGGCGTGGTGGTGACCCAGTACAACGGCAATGAAACCACGGAATCGGTGACCGCTCAGGGCATCGAGGAAATGCAGGCCATCATGGGTGCCGAGGATGCTCGTCAGGGCCAGACCGACGCCATGGGTGCGACGCTGGACATCGTGCTCAGCTCCGACATGGGCAAGGGCGGCGCCATGGTCAATGGCCAGCCCGCGCTTGCGGACGGCATGGGGGCCCAAGTCTGGGCCGTCATGGACGACGGCGCGATGGAATCCGCCGGGGTCATTGGCCAGGAACCCCACGACGACGTCTGGATGCCTCTGCCCGGTGGCACCGCCTCCGTGCTCGTGACCGAGGAAGTCGCCGCCGGCGCCGAGCAACCCTCCGGCACAGTGCTGGCCAAGGTGCAGCTCTAGCCCCTCTTATCACAAAACCAGCTATTCAGATCCAGCTTTTCGCCGCTTTTTGGCCTATTAGCTGGACCTAGATAGCTGGGTTTAGCCGGCGGTCAGTGCAGGGCGGTCAGTGCAGGGCGGTCAGTGCAGGGCGGTCAGTGCAGGGCAGGCAGCACGTACTCGATCAGTTCATCGAGTTGCTCCTCCGCAGAGCGTTTCGACGCCCTGAAGTTCACCATCACATGATTGATGCCCACCTCGCGCTGCGTGTGCAACAACTGAATGAGGGCGTTACGGCCAAGGCGGTAGCCGAAGGTGCCGCCGGAAGCGGGGGCGTCGGGGTCCTCGTGCAGGTCCAACCAGAGTGACTCGGCGAAGGGTTTGAACTGGTCCGAGCCCACGGCGGCCTGCCAATTGCGCACGTTCTGGCGCTGGATCTCCAGGCCCTTGTGGTACATCAGCCAGCCGTGGGTGTGCTCCGCACGCCACTCCAGGGTCTGCTGGCAGAAGCCGGTGGCCAACAGAGGGACTTCGCGGGCGATTGGTTTGGGCACGACGTCAGCGCCGCCCATTTTGCCGCCGGACCAGCGGACGGGGGTGGCGGTGGTGAGGGTGGCACGCCGATAAGCAGCGATTCTTTCGCGGAACTCGACGTCGCGGTTACCTTTATCCTGGCCGAACGCGGGGAACTCCTCCGGGCGATCGCCGGTAGCCACACCCATGAGGAAGCGTCCACCGGAAAGCCGATCAATAGTGGCGGCACGCTTGGCCAGCAGCAACGGGTGCTGGAAAGGCACGACGATGGCTGCAGTTCCCAAGGCGATGTCGGTGGTCTGCGCGGCGATGTAACTCAAGTACATCCAGGGGTCGTAGACTTGGCCGACATCGCCAAACGTTTCGACACGCAGGGGGATATCGCGCACCCAAATGGCGGCCACTCCCTCAGCCTCCGCTTTGCGGATCAGGCGCAGCTGGTTGTCCAGGCTGTCCTGAGGGTTGGCCTCCGCATCCTCCTCAATGGGCAAGGTCAGCCCAACGGTGAGCTCGCCTTGCTGGAAGGTGCGCTTGAAGCCGGGGAGCTCGGTATGCGGAATGTCGGATGGTTCAAACAGTGGATTCATAGCACCACCCAGCCTACGAGGGCAGCACCGATCACCACCGCCCACGGCGGGACCTTCCATGAGGTGAGCGCGGCATAGCAGGCTACGGCAATGGAAAGCGTAACCACACCAGTGATGCCAGCGGTGAAGACCGGGGTGTACAGCGCGGCACCAAGAATGCCCACCACCGCCGCATTCGCACCGGCAAGAGCGGCACCCGCGCGTGGCATCTGACGGAGGCGTTCCCAAAACGGCATCGCACCAAGAACGAGCAAGGCCGCGGGCAGGAAGATCGCAACGGTGGCGATCACGGCACCCGCCACCCAATTCACACCGTTAGCGCTGGCACCGAGATAAGAAGCGAAAGTGAACAGCGGACCCGGCATGGCTTGGGCAGCACCGTAGCCAGCGAGGAAGGTATCCTGCTCCACCAGCCCGGGCCCCACCGTGACGGTCTCCAGCAGCGGCAATACCACGTGTCCGCCGCCGAAGACGAGCGCTCCGGCGCGGTAGAAGGTGTCAAAGATACCCGCGCCGGTTGTACCGATGATTCGGGCAGCAACAGGCAGGGCGAACAGAAGGATGAAGAACAATGCGAGCCACACGATGCCGAGTGTGCGCGAGCCACTCCCCTGCGGCGCCTCTTCCGGTGTCTTCTCCGACCGCAGGAGGATCAGGCCCACCACAGGCCCAGCACGATGGCACCGACCTGGATGAGCGGATGCGGGACCAGCAGCACGACAGCGAGCGCCGCCACCGCGATCAGCGCGTGGATCTTCCCCGTAACCAGGCTCTTAGTCATCCCGTACACCGCCTGCGCCACCACAGCGACAGCTGCGGCCTTCAATCCGAGCAGCCAGCCTGACTCACTAATATCGCCCAGCTGCGCTACACCCAGCGCAAAGGCCACCATGAGCAGGACCGAAGGCAGCGTGAAGCCCACCCACGCCAGGAGCATACCCAGATACCCGGCGCGTTTCAGGCCAATCGCCATACCTACCTGGCTCGATGCCGGCCCGGGCAGGAACTGGCACAGGGCAACCAGGTCCGCATAGTCCTTGTCGGTGAACCACTTTCGCTTATCGACGAACTCGTCCCTGAAATACCCCAAGTGCGCCGTCGGCCCGCCGAAGGAGGTGCAGCCGAGCCTCAGGAAAGTTCTGAAAACCTCCCACGGAGATTGTTTATTCAGATCAGTCTGGGAAGTGGACATGACCTCAATGTTTACCAGAGCAAACATCGCGCGTCGCGCTAGTCTTTCAAACCATGGACGGGACCGCGACACGGAGCTACTACGCACAATCGCTTATCGACGATTGCCCCTGCCCCTACTGCCCCTTCTTCCGCGGGAGGGTCGCAGCCGCGCACCCTGAACTCGCGGAGCAGCTCAGTGCACTGGGTATCGACATCTCGCAACCCTTCGACCTGCCTCTCCCCCACGAGGAAGACGGCGTGAGCCACTACGACTACGCCACCTACATCGTCATGGGCACCTGGACCACCGCCGATGCTGCTGCGGTGACTGCCTGCGAGCTGGAGACGACTGACTCGCACCCGCGCACGGGCATCGACGCTGAGCACTCAGTGATTCTGGTGGGCCCGTTCGCGATTCCCGGCACCGTCGACTGATAGCCAATTGCTTAACGACGCGTCGACCTGGTCCTGTCCGGCCACGACCACATCTACACCCGCACCTACCTGATGGATGAGAACAAGCCGGTCGACTTCGGTAATCCGGTCCCGAACGGCGGCACCGTGGAGAAGAAGGGCCAGGTCCAGTACGTCACCGCCAACTCCGCCTCCGTCGAGGTAACCTCGGAGGGCCTGAAGATCTCCACTTTCGACATCGACGAAGGTGAGCTGGATTCCTTCACCCTCAAGCGCGCCGCTGAGGAGAACGGGTCGTCCGCATCCTCTCAGAAGCAGGATGAGCAGGGCTCCTCTTCCAAGGCTGGAACCATCTTCGGCATCCTCGCCGGCATCCTCGCGCTGATCGGCGGTGGCTTCCTCTTCGCATCGCAGACTGGCGTGCTGCCGAAGGAGATCAAGGATCTGCTCCCGTTCTAAACGTCTGAACACCCAAGCATCTGAGACCCAAACTGGATTAAACGAGGTGACAGGCCTAGCGTTACTGCTATGACGTTGCCAAAGTACGGTCCCGCTTGGGCCGGCGCTTTAATGGGAACCTCGATTGCGTCGAGTTTGACTGGGTTGCATGGATTACATGTAGCCCAGCTCATTTTTGCGCTGATCGCGGCAGGGCTTTTGGTCACATTCACCGTTGGTGTGCGCAATGAGCCACCCCGTCACCAGAACATGGCGGCGTGGGGCATGTATTCGATGGGCCTGCTCGCGTGCGGCTCGGCATGGACGGCCCTCACCGGCAATGACGCGTTTCAGCTGGTCAGCTGGTGGATCGGCGCGCCACTGACCATCGTCGTGTGCTTGTGGCAACTCTGGGGTTTGTGGAAGCAGTCCGCGCACTATACCGAACCCGCGTTCCCGTGGGGCTTGGCGCTCGTGTCCCCGATGGTGGCTGCGACATCCGCCGGCCAGCTCGCCGCCCATCACGGCGAGTTTTACCACTACGCGGGTGAGCTGTGCTTCTTCCTCACGTTCTTCACCGCGATCCCACTGTTCCTCTACTGCTACTGGTCCCGCACGCGCCCGCGTGGCGCCGCCGCGGGTACAGCGTGGATTCCTCTCGGTGTTGTCGGTCAGTCGACGGCAGCATCGACTTTGCTTTTCGACGCCCACCTGTACGGCCTCATCATGTTCACCCTCGGCGTGCCGTGCGTTCTCTACGCCATGTACTGCTTCTACGAGGCTGTCCTCCACTGGGCGCCCTACGGCCCTGGTTGGTGGGGTTCCACCTTCCCCGTGGGCACCATGTGCCTGGGCGCTTGGGACGAAGGATGGCACGCACTCTCCTTGGTGCTCCTCGTGCTCTTGCTCCTCCACTGGGGTGTCTGCGCGGTGCGCTTTGGCTCCTGGGAACTAAGCCGGACGTAGCACCAAGTCTGTATAGTTGACGTGTCACAAACTTTTCGCACGGATAGGGAGGACACGATGACTGCGGACACGCAGAAGGATTGGGCCGGCGATGCCCAGAATGCTTCAACGGATGGCGAGTTCAAGCGGGATACGAACTACATCGGGGACCGCATTGTTGCGTCGACAAGCGGCGAAGGCTCGCTCTGGCCCGTGCAACCGCACCGCTACCGCCTCATCGCAGCACGTGCCTGCCCGTGGGCGCACCGCGCTGTCATCGTTCGGCGCTTGATGGGCCTGGAAGATGTGATCTCCTTGGGCCTGGCAGGCCCGACCCATGACAAGCGCTCCTGGACTTTCGACTTGGATCCGGGCGGCGTCGACCCCGTACTGCAGATCCCCCGCCTGCAGGATGCGTACTTCGCACGCTTCCCCGACTACCCGCGCGGCATCACCGTGCCGGCAATCGTGGAAGAAGCAAGCGGCAAGGTAGTGACGAACGATTACAACTCCATCGTCCGCGACTTCCACACCGAGTGGACCGCCTACCAGCGCCCCGGCGCGCCGAATCTGCTACCACCGGAAGAGCAGCGCGAAGAGGCGGAGGACATCAACGACTTCCTCTTCCGCAAGTTCAACAACGGCGTGTACCGCGCCGGGTTCTCCGCGTCCCAGGACGCCTACGAAGCAGCTTATGCCGACGCCTTCGAGGTCCTCGACTGGCTCGAAGATCGCCTAGCCAACCACCGCTTCATCATGGGTGAACACATCACGGAGACCGATATCCGCGCCTACACCACCCTCATCCGCTTCGACGCCGTCTACCACGGCCATTTCAAGACCAACCGCAACAAGATCACCGAAATGCCCAACGTTTACGGCTACCTCCGTGAGCTGTTCCAAACCCCCGGCTTCGGCGACACCACCGACTTCACGGAGATCAAACAGCACTACTATATCGTCCACCGTGAAGTGAACCCCACCCAGATCGTCCCCGCCGGCCCCGACCTTTCCGGCCTCGCCCAACCCCACGGCCGCGACCACCTACCGGGCTCCCCCTTCGCCGCGGGCACCAC
>NZ_VXKH01000047.1 GCF_008693065.1 Corynebacterium tuscaniense
GACAGCCCCTCAACAACGACCAACCGGTGAAACCGAACAACCTCATCACCACTCGGATCCCAACGCGAACCAGACACAACCAACACCAACTTTCCAATCAGTGTTGCAACGATCCCTAGAACTTAGGACTGGCACTCACGCAGAGAAAACCCCGCGCCTCATGCGGACGCGGGGTGAGGCGGTTTGCTCGGCTTAGAGAGGGGCCACTTCGCCGTTGAGGTGTAGCTTCTCCGGCCTGGAAGAATTGCGCAGCTGGATGTCGTAGGAGCCATCAGCTTGCTTGGTGGTCCACAGCGCCACGGAGGCCGGGATGACTACCGGCTTCACAAACTCCACGGAATATCGCAGTGCCGGCGGTAGCTTGCCTTCCAGTGGTGCCAGCACGGATGCTGCGGACAGCATGCCATGCGCGATCACTGCCGGGAAACCGAACAGTTTGGCGCCGATGTTGGAGGTGTGAATCGGGTTGTGGTCGTTGGACGCCTTGACGTATGCGTTGACGTCGCTGCGGGTCCAACGGAAGCGAGCATTCGGCTTGAACTCCGGCAGCACAGCAGGCGGCAGAACCTTGCCGGAATCCTCCGCGCGGGTAGTCACGGACACATCCGCGGACTTGGAGAACTTCGCGCCCATACCCAGGAAGCTCGAGGTCTGTTTCCATACCGGTGCGGGTTCACCGTCGGGTGTGACCTCCGTAATTACGTCGACAAGCAGGCCGCGACGGTGCGGGCGAACATTCGTGGCGTACGCGCGCACGCTAAACGTCTCATCCACAGTCAGCGGGCGAGTCTGCTCGATGACGTTAGAAATATGCACCGCACCCATCGCCGGATACGGGAAGTCCGGGCGGGAGAGCAGCTCCATGGTCAGTGGGAAACCAAGCACGAAGAAGTAGGTTGGCGGCAGCTCATTGCTCAGGCGCAGGCCAGTTGCTTGCGTGTACTCAGCAAGATTTTGCTTATCCACGCGCACCCCGTCCACCTGAATCGCCGACGTTGGATCCTGCTTCGCCTCACGGCTACCACCGATACCAGGAAGCGCACCGAAGAAGACCTTTCGCGTAATGGCGGACAGATCCGGGATCTGCTTCAGCTTCTCAAACTCACGCTCGCCGGTGGCCTTGACTGGCTCTGCCTTCGGCGCTTCAGCCTTCGTGGCCTTGGCTGCCTTGGTTTCCTTGGCCTTGTCCTGCACGTCTTCGACAGCGTCCTCGACCTTATCCTCCACCTTGTCGGCGAGTTCTTCGATGGCATCCTTGGCGTCATCGAAGGCGTCTTCGACCTTGTCCTCGATCTTGTCGGCGATTTCTTCGGCCTTCTTCTTCAAATCTTCGGCTGTGTCCTTAGGGGATTTCTCACTCATCGTGCTTAAGCCCCCAGGAGGTTCTGGCCGCAGACGCGGACGGTGTTGCCATTGACGGCCACGGAGGATGGTGCTGAGAAGAACGCGACGGTCTCAGCGACGTCGACAGGCTGACCTCCCTGGTTGAGGGAGTTCAGGCGACGGCCAACCTCACGGGGACCGAAAGGCATAGCAGCGGTCATGTCGGTCTCGATGAAGCCCGGTGCAACAGCGTTGATGGAGCCGCCCAGGGCAGCGACCTTCTCAGCCAGTGCGTCGACGAAACCAACGACACCAGCCTTGGTGGTGGCGTAGTTGGTCTGGCCACGGTTACCGGCGATACCAGCCATGGAGGACACACCGATAATGGCCGGGGTATCAGCAAAAGCATCAGCGTCAAGCAGTGCCTCGGTGATGCGCACCGGTGCAACGAGGTTGATGTTCTGGACCATGTTCCAACGGCCCTCATCCATGTTGACCAGCAGCTTGTCGCGGGTGACACCAGCATTGTGGACGATGGTGTCAATCTTGCGGCCGTAACGGTCCTGGGCGTGTTGGATGATCTCTTCGGCAGCCTTCGGGTCGGTCACGTCGAGGGGAAGGGCAGTGCCCTTCACTTTGTTAGCGGTCTCCGCCAGACCTTCGCCTGCCTGCGGGATGTCCACGCAGATGACCTTTGCCCCATCACGCGCCAGGGTCTCAGCGATGGTTGCACCAATACCGCGAGCAGCACCGGTCACAACAGCGAGACGGCCTTCAAGCGGCTTATCCCAGCTCTTCGGCAGCTCAACATCCGCCGGGGTGATGCGGATGACCTGAGCATCAACGAAGGCGGACTTGCCGGACAGGAGGAAGCGCAGGGTGGACTCCACCTTGTCAATCTTGGAGCCGTCAATGGACGGGTCCACGTAGATCAGTTGGACGGTAGCGGACTTGCGCATTTCCTTCGCCAGGGAACGAGTGAAGCCTTCGAGGGAGCGGGCGGTGATGCGTGCATCCACATCGTCGATAAGCTCCGGCGTGGTGCCAATGACCACGATGCGAGCATTGTCCAGGACCTTCTTCAGCTGCGGGTGGAAGAAGGCGTAGAGCTCTTCCAACTCCTCCGGCTTGGACAGGGAGGTTGCATCAAAAATGATGCCAGCGCGCTTCGTGTCAGCTTCAGCCTTCAGGAGTTTGTATGGGCCTTCGAGGAGTGTGGTGAGCTGCTCCACCAGGCGACCATTGCCGCCAACCACGACGGGGCCGTGCAGGAGTGGCTCGCCCTGCTTGTAGCGACGCAGCGGGTAACCCTGCGGGACGCCGAGTTTGCCGGCGACAGGGGAGTTGATGAACTGTTCGAGGAGGCCTTTAGATGCCACTATTTTCTCCTTATATAGATAGGCATTCATGTCATCAGCGCGCACCGCTTTCAAAGCGGTAGCTCTGTGTCGGATACTATTATAAGATCACTAAGGTGACGAACCTTACAAAGGATTAACTTTGTAAAGTACAGTACATACGTCCTCAGATAATCGCGGTGACACATCCGGATTATCACAACCATTCATCGGAAGAGCAGGAAAAACAAGCATGAATGCACCCCGTAAAGTAGCCATCCTCGGTGGTAACCGTATTCCCTTTGCGCGTTCCAACAAGGAATACGCAAACGCTTCCAACCAGGACATGCTCACGTCAGCCCTCAACGGCCTCGTGGCACGTTACGGCCTTCAGGATGAGGAGCTGGGGCTCGTCGTCGGCGGCGCAGTGCTGAAGCACGCCCGTGATTTCAACCTTGTGCGTGAGTCCGTGATTGGTTCGGAACTATCTTCCACCACCCCGGCATTTGATCTGCAGCACGCCTGCGGCACCTCCCTGACCTCCGCTATTCAGGTGGCTGACGCGATTGCTCTTGGTCGCATCGAGTCCGGCATTGCCTGTGGCGCGGACACCACTTCGGACGCTCCACTGGCTATCAATGACCGCCTGCGCAAGACCCTGATCCGCCTGTCCAACGCGAAGTCTGCCAAGGACCAGATCAAGCTCGTCGGTTCCATCCGTCCGAACCAGCTTGCTCCGGAACAGCCGCAGAACGGTGAACCGCGCACCGGCCTGTCCATGGGTGAGCACGCAGCGATCACCGCGCGCGAGATGGAGATCACCCGTGAAGCGCAGGACGAACTCGCAGCGGCCTCCCACCAAAACCTGGCTAAGGCGTACGAGGAGGGCTTTTTTGATGATCTGATCACGCCGTACCTTGGCGTCAACCGCGACACCAACCTCCGCCCGGATTCCACGGTGGAAAAGCTTGCTGGCCTCAAGCCGGTGTTTGGCAAAAAGGATGCAGAACAGTACGGTGGCACCGCCACCATGACGGCTGGTAACTCCACCCCGCTGACGGACGGCGCAGCATCCGTGCTGCTCGCTTCCGAGGAGTGGGCGAAGGAGCACAACTTGCCGGTCAAGGCATACCTAGTTGATTCTGAACTGGCTGCAGTTGACTTCGTGTCCGGCAAGGACGGCCTGCTTATGGCCCCGACCTACGCTGTTCCGCGTCTGCTGGAGCGCAACGGCCTGACCTTGCAGGACTTTGACTACTACGAGATCCACGAGGCATTCGCATCCCAGGTTCTGGCAACGCTGAAGGCTTGGGAAGACGAGACCTACTGCCGCGAGCGCCTTGGTCTGGACAAGCCGCTGGGCTCCATCGACCGCTCCAAGCTCAACGTCAAGGGATCTTCCCTTGCAGCTGGCCACCCGTTCGCAGCAACCGGTGCCCGTATCCTCGCTTCCGCAGCGAAGATGCTGGAGGAAAACGGCGGTGGCCGCACGCTCGTGTCTGTCTGTGCTGCAGGTGGCCAGGGCGTCGTGGCGATCCTCGAGCGCTAAGCACCGATATACCTTCATTTCTGTCAATCCTCTCTTCGCAAAGGAATAAGAACCATGACATCTCCTGAAGAAAAAGGTGGACGTAAGGCCAAGCCGGAGTCCCGCTCCCCGCAGACTCTTCCGGAAACCCCAGACGCCGCCATCGCTGGAAAACTGAAGACGCTTCTCGACGGCCCTTGGGAACTCGTGAAAGACAACATCC
Organism: Corynebacterium tuscaniense; assembly: GCF_008693065.1. Taxonomy (GTDB): domain Bacteria; phylum Actinomycetota; class Actinomycetes; order Mycobacteriales; family Mycobacteriaceae; genus Corynebacterium; species Corynebacterium tuscaniense. The sequence continues at coordinate 4,412 of NZ_VXKH01000047.1, forward strand.
GCGAGCAGCTCAACCGTGAGGAAGCTCTGCCGATGATTGAGGGCTCCATCGAGGAGATCCGCGCAGCACTGCTGGAGAAGGTCAAGATGGTGGCTACCTCCGGCATGATGCAGACTGCCTTCTCCAAGGCCAACGGCGGTTCCGGTGAGGCACACGTGGGCATCTTGGGCCTGGACCTGCTGGGTCAGTTCAACGGCTCCCTGGCTATTAAGTCCGGCGTGCAGTTCGGCCTGTGGGGCGGCGCTGTGGATGTCCTGGGTACTGAGCGCCACCGTGAGTACGCACAGGGTGCAATGGACCTGTCCAAGCTTGGCTCCTATGGCATGACCGAGCGTGGCCACGGCTCCAACGTTCAAGACCTGGAGACTACGGCGACCTACGACCCGGAGACCAAGGAGTTTGTTATCAACACTCCGACTCCGTCCGCCACCAAGGTCTACATCGGCAACACCGCGCGCGATGGCCGTTGGTCCGCTGTCTTTGCTCAGCTGCACACCCCGGGCGAGCAAGAGTCCCACGGCGTGCACTGCTTCGTGGTGCGTATCCGTGAAGATGACGGCTCCCCAGTCGAAGGTGTCACCATCGGCGACCACGGCCACAAGGGCGGCCTGCTCGGCGTTGACAACGGTACCCTGACCTTTGATAATGTCCGCATTCCACGCGAAGCACTGCTCAATCAGTTCGGCGATGTCGACGAGGAAGGTAACTACACCTCCCCGATCGAGTCCAAGAACCGCCGCTTCTTCACGATGCTGGGCACCCTGATCCGTGGACGTATCGCCGTGGGGGCTGCTGGTGCAGGCGCAACCAAGTCGGCACTGGCAATCGCTGTGAAATATGCACACCAGCGCCGCCAGTTTGACTACGGTGACACCGGCACCGAGGACAAACTTATTGACTACCGTGCGCACCGTCGTCGCCTGATCATTCCGCTGGCTCGCACCTACGCCCTTCAGGTCCTGCAAAACCAGCTGACACAGCGCTACGCGGACCAAACCTCCCGCCAGGCAACGGGTGAATGGTCTGTGACCAACCCGACTAAGCAGCAGGAACTGGCTTCCCGTGAAATGGAGACGTTGGCTGCAGGCTTCAAGGCAGTGGCAACCGAGCATGCAACCGACACCATCCAAGAGTGCCGTGAGGCATGCGGTGGTGCCGGCTTCATGTCGGAGAACCTCTTGACCACCTTCCGCGCTGACACAGATGTGTACAACACGTTCGAGGGTGATAACACCGTCTTGCTGCAGCTGGCAGGTAAGAACCTGCTTACCGCCTACACCAGCGAGATGGCTAATCCGTCGGCTATGGACATTGTGAAGTTCGCTGCCACCAACGTCACTGACATCGTCCGCAGCCGTGCTGGCCTGGGTTCCACCGTCCAGACCGTTGTGGACACCTTCTCTGGTGAGGAAGCATCGCTCTTTGACGCGGACTACCAGCTCAAGGTTGTCCAGCTCCGTGAGCAGCTAGTCATGCGCTCCCTGATCCGCCGTATTCAGGGCGCACGCAAGCTGTCCCGCGAAGAGGGCGCAAAGGTCATTGACAAGGCTCAGGATCACATGCTCAACGCCGCATGGGCCTACATTGAGAACCTCATGGTTCAGGCAATGATTGAAGCTGAGCGTTCCTTGCCGGTCGGCTCCGCCGAGCGCGCAGTGTTTGAGCAGGTGCGTCACCTGTTCGTGTTTGACACCATCATCCGCAACGCTGGCTGGTACCAGGAGCACAACGTTCTCTCCTCCGGCCGCGTCAAGGCTGCTCGCGCCGCGATCAATGACCTGGTCGACTCCCTCGGCCCATGGTCTGAGGTCCTTGTGGACGCGTTTGATATCCCGTCGGTCGTTCTGGATCGCCCGCTGTTCAAGGACGGCGGCACGGACGCCAGTCGCGACAACCCGGATGCGTGGAAGATTGGCTCCAACATCCCGGTGTCTAAGAAGTAAGGGACGCAGCTAGCGTCTAGCACGACGACAGCCCCCGCCCAAGAATCCGTTCTGGGTGGGGGCTGTCGTCGTGCATGGACCCAGGGAGTACAAAACCCGAACACTAGACCCCGAACTTCGGCCAGAAATCATCGAAGTTCGGGGTCTAGCTCAGAGGAGGGGAACAGGCCCCTTTACTTAGCGCCGATGCCCGGCAGGCCAAGCCCGACAGCGGGACGACCAGCGGACACGACCGGGGTGTCCTTGGATGGGCCGTACTTGTTCAGGAGGGTTTCTGCTTCCTGGTCGGTGGCACCCTGGGAGGTCTCAGCGAGGTGCTTGAGGTTCTTCGGCAGTTTACGGCCGTGGAACTTCATGGCCTCCACGTAGAGCTTGCCGGCGCGGTAGGAGGAGCGCACGAGTGGGCCGGACATGACGGCGGCGAAGCCCATGTCGTAGGCGGCATCGCGGTACTCGATGAACTCCTCCGGCTTCACCCAGCGCTCAATCGGGTGGAACTGCGGTCCGGGGCGCAGGTACTGGGTGATGGTGATGATGTCAGTGCCGGCATCCTGCATGTCCTCCAGCGCCTGCAGGACCTCCTCACGGGTTTCACCCATGCCGAGGATGAGGTTGGATTTAGTGATCAGACCGTAGTCACGCGCTGCACGAATGACCTCCAGTGAACGGTCGTAGCGGAAGGCAGGGCGGATGCGTTTAAAGATGCGCGGGACTGTCTCCAGATTGTGGGCGAACACCTCTGGCTCGGCTTCGAAGACCTGAGCCAGCAGGTCCGGCTTGCCGGAGAAGTCCGGAGTGAGGTTTTCCACGCCGGTGTGCGGGTTGAGCTCGTGGATCTTGCGCACCACCTCGGCGTACAACCAGGCGCCTTCATCTTCCAGGTCATCGCGGGTCACGCCGGTGATGGTGGAGTAGTTCAGCTGCATCTCGCGCACGGATTCCGCGACGCGCTGCGGTTCTTCCACGTCCAGCGGCTCCGGCTTCGCGGAGTTGATCTGGCAGAAGTCACAGCGGCGGGAGCAGTTGGCTCCACCGATAAGGAAGGTGGCCTCGCGGGATTCCCAGCACTCGTGGATATTGGGGCAGCCAGCTTCCTGGCACACGGTGTGCAGCGACGCGCCCTTGACTTTGCGGCGCATGTCCTCGTATTCAGGGCCAGTTTTCACCGCGTTACGGATCCAGCGCGGCTTGGATTCGATCGGGGTTTGCGCGTTGCGCTTTTCTACCCGGCGTAGCTTGCGTCCATCTTTTGCTGCAGTCACGCGGTCCACCTTATCCCTTGGCGTTGCCAGAAGCGATAGTGTGGTCCGCTACCTGCAGCTCTCCACTAAAAGCGCTGGCTAGCTTATCGACGACACCCGGTGCCACATCCTCCGGCGTCACTTCACGCCCGGTCTCCAGGCTGAGGGTGGTCACGTCTGCGTCATTAATGCCACAGGCCACGATGTGCCCGAAGTAGTCCAGGGTGTTGTTGCAGTTGATGGATAAGCCGTGCATGGTCACACCGCGGGTGATACGGATACCAATCTGGCCGATTTTGCGGTCGCGGCGGAACTCGTCGGCGGGGACCCAGACGCCCGAGCGACCGCTGATACGCCCGGCCTTGTCCACCCCGAACTCGCGAATGGTGGCGATCATGGCTTCTTCGATGCGACGGACGAAGTCAACGACATCGACTGGATCGGCGAGTTTGATGATCGGGTACACCACTAGCTGGCCCTCACCATGCCAGGTGATGCGCCCGCCACGGTCAACCTGGACCACAGGCAGCCCATTGTCCGGCATGTCTTCCGGTTGTGTGCGCTTTCCGGCGGTGTACGTGCTGGGGTGCTGGAGCACGAGCAGAGTGTCACCGATGGCGTCATCGGCGCGTTGAGCGGCGAGTTCGGCTTGGAGGTGCCACGTTTCCTCATAATCAACAAGCCCCAGTTCCCGCACGTCAAGTGGGGAATCTGAGGCTCGGATTGACCTATCGGCCGGAAAGAATGGTTCGCGGGGGGCTGTCATGCACTACATGGTAGCCCCCGCGGAAACTTACACGCCGTTAGCGGCAGCGTACTCATCCGCAGTCAAGAGCGGACCAGCGGACTCGACTTCAACCTCGAACAGCCAGCCTTCCCCGAACGGGTCGTTGTTGATGGCCTCGTAGTTGTCCTCAATCTCCTCGTTGACCGCGGTGACGGTACCGGTGACAGGGGAGTACAGGTCGGAGACGGACTTGGTGGACTCCACCTCACCACACGTCTCACCAGCCTCCACGGTGTCGCCGACGGCCGGTAGCTCAGCAAAGACAATCTCACCGAGACGCTCCGTAGCAACAGACGTGATGCCGATGCGCACGGTCTGGCCTACCACTGCATCAGCAGCAGCATTGATCCATTCGTGGTCCTCAGAGTAGGAGAATTCCTGGGGCAGATCAGACATAGTTACTTGTCCTTTCGGGAGTAGAAGGGGGTGTCGCTGATGGTGTAGGCATACCGCTTACCCCGGATGTCCACGTCCACCTTAGTGCCCACCTCGGCATGGTTGGGCGCAATGTGTGCCAAAGCTACTGGGTGGCCCAAAGTGGGGGAGGGCTGACCGGAGGTGACGGTGCCAATCTGCTCATCCGTCCCGGCGAGGAAGATCGCAGCGCCTTCACGGGCAGCACGGCGCTCCTCCGAGGTCAGACCAGCAATGACCACGGATGGCTCGCGACCAGTCAAAGCGGCCTTACCCACAAAGTCAGCTTCTTTCTTGGCAAAGGCACGGCTCATGCCAGCCTCCACCGGGGTGATGTCCACAGACAGCTCGTGGCCGTAGAGCGGCATGGAAGCTTCGAGGCGCAGGGAATCACGCGCTGCCAGGCCACAGGGCGTGCCGTGGTCTATGACGGAATCCCACACGGCCTGAGCGTCCTCGTTCTGGCAGAACAACTCAACGCCATCCTCACCGGTGTAGCCGGTGCGAGCAACGAAGACCTCCACAGCCTGACCCCCAGCGGCGTTCAGGTTCATCCAGGCGCCGGAGTAGTAGGCGAGGTCGGCCGGGGAGCCGTCGAGAAGCGGTTCGAGCACCTCGAGCGACCGCGGGCCTTGCACTGCGACGAGCGCGATGGCCTGCGAATCATTACGGATCTCCACATCGAAGTTACCCACACGCTCCTGGAACGCAGCCCACACCACATCCGAATTACCCGCATTGGGGACGACGAGGTAGTGGTCATCAGCGAATTTGTAGGTGATCAGATCGTCCAGGATGCCGCCATCCTCATTGACAAGCATGGAGTACTTCGCCTTCCCAACCTGAAGGTTAGACAGGGAAGAAATCAGCACATAGTCCAGGAAGGCACCGGCTTCAGGGCCCTTCACATCAATCTCACCCATATGAGACAGGTCAAAAATGCCAACGTCCCCGCGCACAGCGCGGTGCTCGTCGAGCTCCTTGCCGTACTTCAGCGGCATGGTCCAGCCACCGAAGTCCGTGAAGTGCGCACCCAGCTTCTCGTGGGTGGCATGCAAAGGTGTCTGCGGCATATCAGTTACTCCTTCTTGTAATTCGTGTTGGGCAGTGGTGTTTAGCCTTCGGACTGCTCGATGTCAAAGGCCTCTGGTGGTGGGCAGGCACACACGAGGTTGCGGTCGCCATAGGCCTCGTCGATACGGCGCACCGGCGGGAAATACTTCGTGGTCAGCAACGTATCCACCGGGTAGGCGGCCTTCTGGCGGCTGAACTCGTAGCCCCATTCACCGGCGATGAGGCTGCGTGCGGTGAACGGTGCATGGTGGACCACGGAGTTTTCGTAGGCAACCTTGCCGTCGATGATCTCCTGGATCTCCGCGCGGATAGAGCGCATTGCGGCGATGAAGCGATCCAGTTCGGCCAGATCCTCGGACTCAGTCGGCTCGATCATGAGGGTGCCGGCCACCGGGAATGCCAGTGTGGGGGCGTGGAAGCCGTAGTCCACCAGGCGCTTAGCCACATCAGCAGCAGTTACGCCGGATTGATCGGTGATCTCGCGCAGATCAATGATGCACTCGTGGCCCACCAGGCCAGCGTTTCCCGTGTAGAGGACCGGGAAGGAATCATTGAGCTCATGTGCAACGTAGTTGGCGTTGAGGATGGCGTTGCGGGTTGCTGAAGCCAAGCCATCTGCACCGGACATAGCAATGTAGGCCCAGGAAATCGGGAGCACACCGGCGGAACCGTAGGTGGTTGCCGCGATCGGCACACCAGCGCCCTGCGGTGCTTCATCGGCTGCGTTGCTGCCATCCACTGCCTGCGGGTCAGCGGGCAGGAACGGGGTCAAGTGCGCGCCCACACCAATCGGGCCAACGCCCGGGCCGCCACCGCCGTGCGGGATGGTGAAGGTCTTGTGCAAGTTCAGGTGGCTGCAGTCACCGCCGAAATCACCAGGACGGGCAAGACCGGTCAGGGCGTTCATGTTCGCGCCATCGATGTAGACCTGGCCGCCAACAGCGTGGACTTTGTCAGCCACTTCCTTCACCGTGTCCTCGTACACGCCGTGCGTAGATGGGTACGTGATCATGATGGCAGCAACGTGGTCACCGTACTGCTCGAGCTTCTTGTCCAGATCCTCCATGTCAATGGAGCCATCTGGGGCGGTCGCCACAACCACCACGCGCAGGTTTGCCAGCGTTGCAGATGCGGCGTTCGTGCCATGCGCAGAAGCCGGGATGAGGCAGATATCGCGCTCCGTATCACCATTAGCCACGTGGTAGCGGCGCATAGCCAGCAGACCAGCGAGCTCGCCCGTTGCGCCGGAATTCGGCTGCACAGACACTGCGTCGTAGCCGGTGATTTCCACGAGCCAGCCGGTCAGCTCGCTAATAAGCTCACGCCAGCCCTCCGTGTACTTGTCCGGCGTGAACGGGTGAACATTGGCAAAGCCCGGCCAGGTGATGGCTTCTAGACCTGCCGTTGGGTTGAGCTTCATCGTGCACGAACCCAGTGGGATCATCGTGCGATCCAGCGCCAGATCCTTGTCGCCGAGTGCGCGGATGTAGCGCATCATCATTGTCTCGGAGTGGTGGGTGTTGAACACCTCGTGCGTGAGCAGATCCGTGGTGCGCGCCAGCTCCTGTGGCAGGTGCGATTCAGCCTCAGAAGCCGGCGCATCCGTGATACCAAAGCCAGCGAGCAGCGCCACCAGGTCAGCCTCATCGGTGTCTTCACCGAAGCTCACGCCGACGGTATCCGCATCAATCGCGCGCACCAGGTAGCCGTTTTCAGCCAGCTCGTCCACGATCTGCTGAGCACGGCCAGGCACAGAGACAGCCACTGTGTCGAAGAATTTCTCGTGCTTCACATCAAGGCCGCCTGCGCTTATCGACGCCGCAAAGCGCCCAGCCCACTCATGCACCGTTTCCGCGATCTCCTTGAGTCCAGCGGGGCCGTGGTACACGGCGTACATGGAGGCTGTCACGGCGAGCAGCGCCTGGGCGGTACAAATATTGGATGTCGCCTTCTCTCGGCGAATGTGCTGCTCACGGGTCTGCAGTGAGAGGCGGTAGGCCGGGTAACCCTCCGCATCCACGGACACGCCCACCAGGCGGCCCGGCATCTGGCGCTTCAGCTTGTCTGTCACCGCCATGTATGCGGCGTGCGGGCCACCGTAGAACAACGGCACACCGAAACGCTGCGTAGTGCCCACAGCAATGTCCGCACCCATCGTGCCCGGTGCTTCCAGCAGAAGCAGTGCCAACGGATCAGCCACAACGGTAGCCAGACCACCACGGGAGTGAATCGCCTCGATCACCGGGCGCGGATCAGAAATATCGCCCTCCGTGCCCGGGTAGGCAATCACAACTCCAACAAAGTCTTCGCCTACGAGATTGGAATCCAAAGCGGTGACCTCAACTTCAAGGTCCAAAGCGCGGGCACGTTCCGCAGCAACATTGATCACCTGCGGGTGCAGGCGGGAATCCAGCAGGACACGGCGCCCTTTCTTTACCGCACGTGCCATGAGGCCAATGGCTTCAGCCACTGCGGAAGCCTCATCCAGCAGCGAAGCATTCGCCATCGGCAAACCAGTCAGGTCCTGCACCATCGTCTGGAAATTTAGCAATGCTTCCAGGCGGCCCTGGGAAATTTCCGGCTGGTACGGCGTGTAAGCCGTGTACCAACCAGCATCTTCCACCACACCGCGGCGAATCACTGGCGGAGTCACGGTGGAGGAATAACCCTGGCCATGGAAAGCACGCAACACCGTGTTCTTCGCAGCCAGCTCACGCAGGCGGTTCTGTGCTTCCTTCTCCGTCAGAGCCGACGGAAGGTTCAAAGACTGTTTGGCAAGAATCCCTGCTGGCATCGCTGCGTCGACAAGCTCCTGAATCGAGCCGTACCCAACGGTCTCGAGCATCTTTGCGCGTTCGCTATCAGTCGGACCGATATGGCGAGAGATGTAATCCACGCTGACTGCACTCCTTGCATTTAGTTAGTTGCGATCACTGAACAAGTGTAGAGATTCTCACCGACGAGCGTGCGGAGAATGTCCAAGGAGTACAGAACATAGAAAATGCCGGCTCCCAAGCGCAGGGAACCGGCACCTTATCTGGTGGTTTTAGAGGTCTAGATCGTCTTCGAAGTCGCCCACCTCGATGCGGTCCACGATGGTGGACACGAAGCGACCCGCATCCGCACCATCAACCAACTGGTGGTCGTAGGTGAACGGCAGGTAGCACATCTGGCGGATAGCAATCGAGTCGATGCCCTCCTCCGTCACAATCACTGGGCGCTTCTGAATAGCGGCGGTGCCCAGGATGCCGGCCTGCGGTGGGGTGAGGATCGGGGTATCCAGCAGGGCACCCTCAGAGCCAATATTGGACACCGTAAAGGTTGCGCCGGCCAGGTCAGACGGACGCAGCTTCTTGTTACGAGCACGCTCAGCCAGATCCGCAATGCCCTTGGCAATATCAGCCAGGGACATGTCCTGAACATTCTTCAGCACCGGAACCAGCAGGCCCTGCGGGGTATCCACAGCGATGCCAATGTTGACCGTGTCGTGGTAGGTGATCTCCTTGGTCTCCGCGTTGTAGGACGCGTTGACATTCGGGTGCTGCACCAGTGCCTCAGCCGTCGCCTTCACGAAGAAGTGCAGGTAGGTGATGTTCACGCCGTGCTTATCGACGAAGGCAGGCTTCACACTCTTCCGCAGCTCCGCCACGCGAGTAACGTCTGCCTCCTGAACATGGGTGAGCTGTGCAGTGGTCTGCAGCGACTCGACCATCTTCGTGGCCGTGATCTCACGGATACGGTTCACCTTCTGCGTGGTGCCAATGAGCTCAGCCTTAGCTGCATCCACGGACTTGGTGGACCAACGTGCACGCGGGCCGGACGGCTTCTGCTCAGCTGCACCAGGTGCAGCGGTAGCGCCACCCTCAGCAGCAGCGATGACATCCTGTTTACGGATGCGTCCGCCAACACCGGTGCCCTCGATGCTGTTCAGATCAACATCGTGCTTTTCGGCGAGCTTGCGCACTAGCGGGGTGACGTACGGAACCTTGCCGCCGTTGTCCACAGTCTTCGGTGCCTCAGTCTTTGGTGCCTCGGCAGGCTTCTCTTCCTGCTTCGGAGCTTCTTCCTTCGGTTCCGCTGCCTTCGGTTCCTCTGCCTTCGGTTCCTCTGCCTTCGGTTCTGCCTCGGCAGGCTTTTCGGTCTTGGGCTCGTCTGACTTCGGCTTTTCCTTGGCGGGTGCTGCGTTGGCGTCGCCGATGCGGGCGATGACTGCGCCGACTTCGATGGTGTCGTCCTCCTCGGCGA
>NZ_VXKH01000048.1 GCF_008693065.1 Corynebacterium tuscaniense
CCGTGATCGCGGTGGCCGTGGTGGGCGTGGCGGTGGCCGTGGTGGTTACCGTTCGGGCCGCTCAGGCCGGGATGATCGCGGAGGCCGAGGCGGATACCGCGGCAAGGGACGCGAGAAGCGCCACTGGCGGGATTAGCGCGACCAACTAACAGCGCGAAAAGGCGCCATCTCATTGATGTGAGATGGCGCCTTTTGTGTTGTCTGCGATGGGCGGTGAAGTTTAAGCCGGGGACGGCAGGAACATCAAGATGAGCACCAGGACCCAGAGTAGGTTAAAGATACCAGCGCCGGCAGCAGCCTTGACGCGGGCGGACTCGAAATTGGCGGCAACATCGCGGGAGTCAGCCTCCGCAGGGTCAAGGGCACCCAGGGAGCCCACGATCTTGCGCTGCTGCGGGATCACCATGGCAAACAGGAAACCCCAGGCCAGCACCGACAGGACGATCGCGGTGTGGAGGAAGTAGTTGGAACGGTAGGTTTCAAAGTCGAAAGCCAGCACCGCGGCACCAAGGAGCGGCGCGAGCAGTGAGATCAAACCGTAGGTGGTGGAGATGCGGTGCAGATACGCCGCGCGACCGACAGCGTGGGCGTCACCGGTATTGGCTTCACTGGCTGCTTTCGGGAAAGCGGACGTGGCCACCATGACGGGGCCGATCAGAATGATCGCGGCGGCGACGTGTAGGAAAATGAGGAAGGTGTTCATGAGTCACCACTTTACGGGGTGAGTCGGCTTTTGCATGCGGTGGTTGGGGTTCAGCGCGTGGAAGCGCTGAAAAATATTACATTGCGACTGTAACTATCCGGCAGAAGAAAACCTCAACCTGCGGGTTTAAAAATCTACTTTCAGTGGCATGTAAAATCTTTCACCCATGACATGAGGGGGTGCGACGGCATCGGTGGGCTTCTCTCTTTTTAGAACGGCAGTGCCGGCAGCCCGAGCAAAGCAGGAAGGGTGGCACAGGCCCGGCGCATGGCGGCTTTGTCGGCGCGGGTGACGGGGAGGTCGTAGGCGTTGGCAACGGCGGCGAGTCGGCGGGAGTAGTCACAGCGGTAGGACCGGGCGGTGGGAAGCCACTCACTGGGGAGTTTGTCGGACTTGGCTTGGTTGGCGGTAGAGGATGTGACGATGAGGTTGGCCGGGTCGTTGGCAAAGGTGAGGCGTTTCTCGTCGGGCCAGGAGTGGGCGCCCATGTCCCAGGCGGCGCGGAGAGGGAAGAGGTGGTCGAGCTCCACGTCGGCGGGGGGAAGCGGAGCGCCGGTGTAGGGGTCGGTGATGGTCACTGGTTCCCACTGGGTGTACGACACGGAGCAGGTGGGCTGGTTGTAGGCAGTGGCCATGGCTGTTTCGCGTGTGGTGCAGCCGGTGGGTTGGTAGGCCCAGCCGTCGCCGAACTGTGCCCGGGAGTAGTCGGGGGCGGTGGGGCGAGACGGGAGGGTGAAGGTGGCGTCGATAGGCGGTGTGCGGACATACGGAAGGGGCACGACCGCAAGCGTGAGTGCGGTCAGTGCCCCGAGATAAATATGGAAGGGCTTCATACCTCCTTAGACTGCGCCAGAACCGGTTTGGTTCCCTTCGGCCACAGAAATGCTGGAGATTGCCTGTTCAAAGCTGGATTCCGGGTGCGCAATTGTGTAGTCCATGATCTTGATATGGCGGTCAAACTCGGCCTCAGACTCGGCAGAAGGCTTGGTGGCTAGGGACACCACAACCATGGCGATGGTGGCGAAGGCGAAGCCCGGAACCATCTCGTAGATAAGCGCCGAGGTGGCGGGCAGGGAACCCCAGATGAACACGGTGAGGGCGCCAACGATCATGCCTGCCATGGCGCCCTGTGAGGTGAGGTGACGCCAGTACAAGGAGGCGATGATCACAGGGCCGAACGCAGATCCGAAGCCGGCCCAAGCGAATGCGACGAGACCGAGGATGGTATCCGACGGGTTGAGGGCCATGACCATGCCCAGGACGGCCACGAGAATGACCATCGTGCGGGATGCGATGAGCAGGGTGGCCTGGGAAGGGGCATTCTTGGAAAAGACCTTGAACAGGTCCTCCACGAGCGCAGAGGACGTGACTAGCAGCTGGGAGGACATGGTGGACATGATGGCGGCCAGAACCGCGGTGAGGACCAGACCAGCAATGAGTGGGTGGAAGAGGATGCGGGTCATGTCCAGGAAGATGGTTTCAAAGCCCTTCTGGTCAGTCACGGAGTTTGCCGTCTGACCGAAGAAGCTCGCTCCGATGATGGCGGTGAAGATGGCACCGAGGAAGCAGACACCCACCCAGATGAGGCCTGAGTTGCGGCCGGAGCGGGCTTCAGCTGGGCTGCGCAGTGCCATGAAACGGGTGACAATGTGGGGCTGGCCCAAGTAGCCCAGGCCCCACGCCAGGTTGCCGATGATAGCGACGGCGGACACGCCGGTGAAGAAGTTGAAGAAGTCCGGGTTGCCCTCCGGCCACGGGCCGTAGGCGTGGTTGGTGGGGTAGGAGAAGATATCGCCGGGGTTATCAATGGCAAGCAGCGCCATGATGGGCACAACGGCCAGGGCAGCGAACATGAGCAGGCCCTGCGCAACGTCGGTGTAGGACACTGCAAAGAAGCCGCCGATGAAAGTGTAGATCACCGTGATAATGCCAACGATGAGCAAGCCCCAGGCGTAGTCGCCCTGGAAGGTGGACTCAAAGTAGCGGCCGCCTGCAACCATGCCGGAGGAGACATAGAAGGTGAAGAAGAAGATGATGATCAGGGCGGCAATGACGCGCAGGGCACGTGATTGATCGTGCGTGCGGTTTTCAAAGAAGCTGGGCAGGGTGATTGAGTTGTTGGCCACCTCGGAGTAGGCGCGCAGGCGTGGGGCCACCCACTGCCAGTTAGCCCATGTGCCGAGGAAGAGGCCGATGACGATCCACAGTTCGCTCATACCGGAGACGAACAGGGCGCCGGGCAGACCCATGAGGAGCCAGCCGGACATGTCGGATGCGCCAGCAGAGATACCTGCGACGAAGGCGGGCAGGTCACGACCACCGATGACGTAGTCACTGTAGGCGGTGGTTTTGCGCCAGCCGTAGTAGCCGATGCCGAGCATGACTGCGAAGTAGGTGATGACGGCGATGATGATCCAGGTGTTATCTGACATGCGCACGTCCTTTCTGCGTAGATCTGCATAGTGGGCAAGAGAAAATGTCACACCTGTCATCTGGCAGGCGGAAAGTGTGGTCAGAATATCGCACGCAGGGTGTGGGCGGGGTCACTGGCTCTTTTCTGAATTGATGCTGGGGAGGTCAGTGTCGCGGTGCAGTGGTAGAAAAGACCTTATGCCTAAATTCCTTCTGCACGGCCTGTGGTTGCCCGGGTCAGGTCTCAACCTGTGGGTTGAGCGTGTGGAGGGACACAAGATTGTGATGCCCTCGCAGGTGCCTGAAGGAACGTTCCCCGCCGTGGTGGAAAGTTTCTTAGAGGATACGCGCTTCCGCCGCCGTGATTCGGTGAAACTGCAAACTCCGAAGGGCAAGCAGCTGCAGCTCAAGGTTCCTACAGCGGCGTTCTCACCGGCAGAGACAGTACAGTTCCTTAGCACCGTGGCCATGCTGGATGAGAATTCCCCGGCAGCCACCGCGGCGCAGCGGGAAGCCATCGCACCAGACCTGTACTGGATCATTCGCCTGTACAACGGTCTGATTCGGTTTGTGCGCGCCGGGCGCGTGAGTATTCATGTGCGCCCGATCGAGGGGCTGTGGTTCCCCGAGTGGAAGTTGGGAACGGGGCTGGAGGAGCGCGGGTGGCTCGCCGCGATGATTGCTGCCGCGCCGGGGGTGATCACCGCGAACAACATGAATTTGGATGAGGATGTGGCCACTAATCTGGTCCATTGGATCGCCACGGCGTTGCTCGCCGATGAGCGTGAGCAATCTCGCGTGTACCCGTGGCATGATTTCGCGGAGGCACTGCTCACGTCATCTGCATTGCGTCGTGGCGGCTCGGATGTGTCGAAGCAGATCGCGCAGTGGAACGGGTCTATCACCGCGGTCAATGTGCAGCTTGTGTTCATCGTGGAGGAACCCGTCGATGAGCAGCTTATCGACGACGCGGGGGACCCCGCCGAAATACCCACCACATCCAATGTCCTGCAGTGGCCTGTTCGCGCGCAGGTGCGTGCTGGTGGGGATGCTCCGCGCCCGATTCGTGTCAGTGAATTAGATCGGGCCTCTTTGGCGAGTTTGCGGGACCAATTGCGTAAGGCAGTGACTGTCACTGACTTGTTGGACCCGGATAAGCATCCGCGCCATCCTTTCACGCCGACGACTGAGCGTGACGGTGATTGGGATTCCTATTTGTCCACCGAGGAGATCATGCGTTTGGTGGGCACAACCGCCAGCCTTTTGAGTGCACATGGCGTGAAGATCATGTTGCCGGCGGCGTGGCAGCGCATGGAAACAACGGCGAAGTTGACGGTGTCCGAACCGGATTCAGGGGATCCGGGGGCCGTACGCCGCTTTGGTGTGGATCAGCTGGTGGCCTATGACTGGAAGCTGGCGCTGGGGGACACGGAGCTCACTGAGTTGGAGATGCGCCGCCTGGTCAGCTCCAAATCCGGGCTGATCAATTTGCGCGGCCAGTGGGTGTTGGCAGATACCCGCAGTTTGGCTAAGTCCCGCAAATACATTGAGTCCCTGAACAAGAAGGAAGTGGACTCAGGTCTGATCACCGCCGAAGAGCTCCGCCAGTTGGCGTTGGAAGTATCCACGGAGCACGACGGTGGTGGCTTGGACATCATCGGGGATGCTCACTCCCCGGTATGGATGCAAGCTCTCATCGGAGGTACGGATCGGCCCGCCCCCACTCGGCAGGAGATCCCGGACACGGTGCATGCGGAGCTGCGGGACTACCAGCGCAGGGGAGTGGACTGGCTCTACTTCATGTCGCGTAATCAGCTCGGCGCTGTACTTGCGGACGACATGGGTTTGGGCAAGACCTTGCAACTTCTCACCCTGCTGGCCGTCGAAGCGGAGAAGAAGGAGAAGACCGGACCCACGCTCGTGGTTGCCCCGACATCGGTGGTAGGCAACTGGGCGCGGGAAGCCGAACGCTTCGTGCCGGACCTGAAAGTCGGTGTCCACCACGGTTCCAATCGCTTGAAGGGGGACAAGCTCGTGGAGTGGATTGGGGAGCTAAACCTCCTCATCACCTCCTACGGCGTCGCCGGCCGTGACTACCTAACTCTTGGCCAGGTGGACTGGGATCACGTGGTGTTGGATGAGGCGCAGGCGATTAAGAATGCGGCAACGAAGGCGTCGAAAAGCGTGCGTGCGATTCCGGCGCGCCACCGCATCGCGCTGACGGGTACGCCGGTGGAAAACAGACTGGCGGAACTGCGCAGCATCCTCGATTTTGTAAACCCCGGCATCCTGGGCTCCCAGGCGTTTTTCCGCAATCACTTTGCCAAGGTGATTGAATCGCGCCGGGACGAGGAACTGGCGGATGCCATGCAGGATCGGCTGCAACGGCTCACCTCACCCTTTGTGTTGCGTCGCCTGAAATCCGATCCGGCGATCGTGGAGGACCTGCCGGAGAAGACCGAGCAGGTGGTCACGGTAGATATGACTCCTGAGCAGGCGGCGCTGTACACCGCGCTGGTGGAGGCAATGCAGAAAGAGCTGGAAAGCCGCACTGGAATTGGGCGTAAGGGGCTTGTGTTGTCCACCATCACGCGCATCAAACAGATTTGTAACCATCCGGCGCACTACTTGGCCGATGGTTCTCCGGTGACGGAGAAAGGCAAACACCGGTCCGGGAAAGTGGCCATGCTCATGGAGCTCATTGATCAAGCGGTGGAGACGGATCAGCGCGTGCTTGTGTTCACCCAGTACAAGGCTTTCGGTGACATTCTGCAGCCGTACTTGAGTGACAGGCTTGGGCAGGAGATCCCGTTCTTGCATGGTGGAGTGAGTAAGACAGCACGCGATGCAATGGTGGCTGAATTCCAAGATCCGAATGGTCCGCGGGCGATGATCTTGTCCCTCCGCGCCGGCGGCACCGGTTTGAATCTCACTGCGGCCTCCATGGTCATTCACATGGACCGGTGGTGGAACCCGGCGGTGGAAAACCAGGCCACGGACCGTGCATACCGCATCGGGCAGGACCGTAACGTGCAGGTGTACAAGATGATCACGCGCGGGACGATGGAGGAATCCATTCAGGACATCTTGGACGGCAAGCTGCAGCTCGCTGGTGCTGTTATTGGGGAAGGTGAAGGCTGGATCACGGAGCTAGACACGGAGGATCTGGCTTCGTTGATGAGTTACCGCGATGGGGGAAAGGAGTAAACCATGGCACAGCGACCGCACGAAGACAATGTCACATGGGTGAACTTCAACCAGCGCAAGAAGGTGAATTCCCCGGAAGAAACGCACCGCCTTGTTGATGAGCGGGTGGAGGCGCAGCAGATTAAGGATGCGTGGACGCTGCGGCAAGAACAAGCTGCGCAGCGAACTGAGTTGGAGTACAGCGACCCTGCCCAGTTGTTGGTGAATGCGGCTGCACGTGCCACGGACCAGGGACGTTTTGCCAGGGGGCGCCGCTACGCAGACGGTGGCAACGTGCTGGAAGTCCGCGTGGAAAGCGGACGATTCACCGGCACAGTTGCGGGCTCCCAGAACGAGCCCTTCAACGTGTTAGTCATCCTTCCGTACCGCGAAGGCCCGGAGATTGCAGAGGCGCTGGACATGATCACGCGCCAGCCGAAGCTGTTGGACCGTGCGCGCCGGGGCACGTTTGACCGCGGCTTGTTGGACATTCTCTTCGCCAGTGGCAGCGAACGTTTCCGCTATCGCTGTGATTGCCCGGATCTTTCCGATGTATGCAAGCACGCCGTAGCCGTATCCATCAAGGCGGCGGAGTTGGTGGATTCAGATCCGAGCATTGTCTTCCGCCTGCGCAACCTGGACGTGAACACGCTGGATCAGCAGTTGCGCGAAACAGCGGGGCAGCGGGCAATGGCGTCCGCGGCGGAAGGCTCGGAATTCTTCTGGGCGGGCCATGAGTTGCCGGATCTACCACAGCCAAAGGTTGCTCCGATGATTGAGGATTCGGATTTGGATTTGCTGCATAAGGCCATGCAGATGATTTCTTTTACCAATATTGATCAATTGCGAGCGGTGTCAGATCTGGAGGATCTGTATGACGCGCTAACGCGGAGTTAGCGCACGCATGTTCGAATTTTGCGGTGGCGTGTCGCACCCCTTTGATAGAAGTGGACAGCATGAGTGACGGGCTTGTTTTTATCCATACTTCGGACTTCCAATTGGGAATGACGCGGTGGTTTCTCAATGAGGAGGCACAATCGCGTTTCGACGACTCTCGGCTCCGCGCCATCACCCGCCTCGGCGACCTCGCGGTGAAAACAGGAGCGGAATTTATCGTTGTCGCCGGCGATGTGTTTGATGCCAATGCCTTGAGTGAGCGCACGATGGGCCGTGCTCTCGATGCGATTGACGCGCTACCGGTGCCGGTGTACCTGTTGCCAGGCAACCATGACCCGTTAGTACCTGGCGCTGCCATGGAGAAAGCAGACGAGCGCGCCAACATCACTGTTCTGCGCGATAGCACTCCGGTGGAGCACCGTCCCGGGGTGGAGATTGTCGGTGCGCCGCTACTGGCACGCTATGCCTCTGAGGATCTCGCGTCCAAGGCGATTGCGGGGCTGGAGCCCACCTCCTCTATTCGCATTCTTGTTGCTCACGGCCAGACAGAGGGGCGCAGTGGGGACGAGTCGGAGGTGCTTCTCTCACTTCCGAAAATGGAACGCGCGTTGAAAGACGGTGTCATTGATTACGTGGCGTTGGGGGATACCCACTCCGCAGGTCCCGTCGGCTCCAGCGGCCGGATCTGGTTCTCTGGCTCGCCGGAAACCACGGACTTTCATGACCGGCGGGAGAACGTGGCCGGGAATGAAGTGAATTCGGGGAAGGCGTTGGTGGTGGACATCGATAAGCACGACATCGAGGTGAGCGAACATCAGGTGGGTGAGTGGACCTTTGAGGCACTGCACTGGGATGTCGCTGACGGTGAGGATGTGAAGCACGTGCTGGCTGAGTTGGATGCGTATCCGGAGAAGAGTCGCACGGTGGTGAAGTACTCGCTGGCGGGCACCTTGGGGTTGGAGGCCACCCGAGAGTTGGAAGCCGGTCTGGGAGAGAGGGAGCACGTTTTCGGTGCGCTGTTTGAGCGCGAGCGGATCATGGACCTCCACTTAGAACCCAGCGATGAGGAACTTGAGGCTCTCCCCATCACGGGTTATGCGCGTGATGCGATGACGGAGCTCATCGCCAGCGCTGCTGACGCCCCAGCGGGTGAAACTGCCGCGCGTGATGCGGTAAACTTGTTGTTCCGTTTGAGCAAGGAGGCGAACTAATGCGAATCCACAACCTGGTCATTGACAACGTGCGTGGTGTAGAGCACCTTGCGCTGACGGATGTGCCGGATACCGGGGTGATCCTCATCCACGGTGACAACGAGGCCGGAAAGTCCACGATTCTCGACGCGCTCGACGCAGTGCTTACCGCCAAGCACACCTCAACCGCGGCGAATATCCGCGCGCTGAACCCGATTGGGCGCGATGAAACCCCGTCTGTAGAGCTCGGGGCAACGGTAGGACCATATACCTTCACAGTGCACAAGAGCTTTGCTAAAGGAGCCAAGGGAAAAACCGAGCTGAAAATCATCGCGCCGAAGCGTGAGGAATTGACAGGGGAACAGGCCCACAACCGCCTGCGAGAGATCCTCGAGGAACATGTGGATGAGCAGCTTTTCGACGCATTGTTTATGCGCCAAGGCTCCTTCACCGACGTCATCGAAGCTGCTGGCATTCCCTCCTTCACCCGCGTGTTGGAGCAGACGGGAACGGATGCTGGGGCAGACACCCTCGACGATTCGGGCCTGATGCAGAAAGTGCAGAAGGAATATGAGAAGTTCTTCTCCCCGAAATCGGGTGCGGAGAAACAAAACCTCAAAGAGGCGGATGCCGCGGTCGGGGCGGCTGAAGAGGCCGTGCGTGAATCTACTGCACGCAAAGCTGCTTACGAGGATGACGTGGATGTATACGCGCGCAGTGAACACGAGATGCGTATGATCACCGCGGAACTTCCTGATGCGGAGAAGGAACTCGAACAGCGCGAAGCGGAAGCAGCCGCCGCGCGAGAGGTCGCCGGCAAGCTGACTGAGGCACAGGAGAAAGCTAAGCGCGCCACCTCGGATCACCAGCGAGCGAAAACTGATCTTGAGCACCGCGCAGCCCTGGCCGAACGTGCAGAGAAAGCCGCAGTCGAACTCGTGGAACTGGAGGCACTTGTTGAGCCCGCGCGGAATAAAGCAGAGGCCGAATCCGCACGCATTGCGGAGAAGAAAACTGCCCATACCCGAGCACGTGAGGTGTTAGCCGCTGCCCGCACCACCACCGCAGAGCGCGAACATGCTCGCGAGCTCGCCCTCGCGGCGCAGCGCATCGGCGAAGTCGAAGAGCAAGTCCGTGAGCTTGACCGTGTGGAAAAAGAGATTGCCGATGTCCTGGCAGCCACGCCAGCACGACCCGTCACGGACGATGACGTTCGTGCCATTGAGAGCGCGAGCCAGAATGTCGCCCTGCAACAGCGGCTGCTTGACGCCGCAGCGGCCCGTATTGATCTCACCGCAGCGAAGACGACCACCATCACCGTTAATGGGGACGAGGTCGAAGTAGGGGACCGAGCCCAGTCCCTCGCCCTGCAGGATGGCGTCCAACTCTCCATTGGGGACGTCACGTTAACGTACCGTGCTGCCCCCGGCACGACGGATACGTCCCATGCTGTTGAGGACGCAGAAGCTGAACTCGCACGCACGTTGCACGCCGCTGGCTGTGACACGTTGGAAGATGCACGTCAGCTTCGCGACACACACCGGGACCTTGCCGCCACGCTCACCACCCACCGCGCCCGCCGTGCCAGCATCCTCCGCGGCAGGGAAGCAGATGAGCTGCGCCAGGAGCTGACACGGCTGCGCGATCTCGCCGGAATGTGCTCCGATGAGACTGAAAGGAATGGTGTTGCCATCCTCAGTGTTGAGGAGGCTGATGCGGCGCTTGAGGCTGCCCGCACGGAGGAGAAAGAAGCCAGCGAAACAGCACACGTGTTGGAAGTTGAACTTGCACAACTTGCTGCCCAGCCGGATGCAGCCAAGCTGGCTGATATCGAAGCGCGAGTGGCCAACCACACAGCCAGCCGTGACGTTGCCCAAGCGGAACTCGATGCAGCGCGGGAGAAAATCAGCGATTCTGACCTCGCCACCGCAGCGGAGGAAGCCGCTGGCGTTGAAAAGCAGGCCCTTGCTGAGGCGGAGGAGCTCACCAGCCAGGTGGCCACCGTGGATCCAGAGCAAGCAGAGAGTCTGCGCGCGGGGGCAGCGAACCGCGTGGCTAACCTCACACGCCGCTACGATGCTGCCCGCGATCGCAAGCTGGAACTCGGGTTCCGGGTCACGAGTGCGGAAGGCGAAGCGGAGATTCTGGACAAGGCGGAGGCTGCGCTTGAGGCGGCGAGGGTGCGGCGGGACAGGCTGCACAGACAAGCATCTGCGGTGAAGCTCTTGCACCGCACCTTAGTTGATCACCGCGATGCGGCGCGCGCCAAGTATGCAGCACCGTTTGCCCAGGCCCTGCAACGATATGCCTCCCGTGTTTTTGGGCCCGGCACGGAGTTCACCCTGGATGAGTCGCTGCAGGTGACAGCCCGCACATTGGATGGTACGACGGTTGATCTGAACCAGCTTTCTGGTGGCGCGAAGGAACAGATGGCGCTGCTGACACGATTCGCTATTGCCGACATGGTTGCTGGTAACGATGTGGGCGCCATGCCGGTGGTCGTTGATGATGCACTGGGTGCCACGGACCCCGCACGTCTTGAGCTGATGAACGCACTGTTTACGCAGGTAGGAGAGCGTTCACAAGTCATTGTTTTGACGTGTTTCCCGCAACGGTTTGATCGGGTGGCAGCTGTTAAAAGTGCTTCGATCCAGGAATTAAAGGAGCGCGGCTAGACAGTGGGGGATGACCCCCGGGGCGAGATCGATTCGCGCGCTGACCTTGCTGTTGACTAGTCTTGGCCAGTATGACAACCGAACCCCGCTGGCTCAGCGATGAAGAGCAGGCGTTCTGGCGGTTGCTTCTAGCAGCCCGCCGCACACTCGACCGGGTGGTCGATACCGCCTTGAATGAAAGCGCGGACCTATCCAGCCCGGAATTTGCTGTGCTGGTTGCGTTGTCCGAAGCCGACGAGCGGCGCTTGCGCCTGCGCGAACTGTGCACCGAGTTGGGGTGGGACCGCTCGCGGACATCCCACCAGATCACGCGCATGGAGCGGCGTGGTTTCGTGTCTAAAGAGAAAAGCCCGGGCGATGCCCGGGGCGTGGTGGTGTGCATCACCCATACGGGAATGAAGCACCTGGAACAGGCTGCACCTGACCACGTGGAGACGGTGCGCCGGGCAGTCTTTGACCACCTAGCGCCCGAAGATGTTTCCGCTATTGCGCGGTTCTTTGAGGGCATCTTGGCCGCCGGAGACGGTACAGACGCCCCCTGCGCCGACTAGGCGCTCTTGATGCCAGAGCCGTCGATCTCGATGGCGATCTTCTCACCCACCAGCGCACCACCGGAGTTCAGCGGTGCTTCAAAGTCAATGCCAAAGTCCTTGCGGTTGATGGTGGTGCGGGCCTCAAAGCCAACGCGGGTGTTGCCATAAGGGTCAACCTCCGTACCAAAGGTCTCCACGTCGAGGGTGACCGGTTTGGTCGTGCCCTTGATGGTCAGGTCGCCGGTCACGGTGCCGTTTCCGGAAGCATCCACATCGAAAGAGGTGGACGTGAAGGTCATCTGCGGGTACTTATCGGTATCGAAGAAGTCTTCGTTGCGCAGGTGCGCATCACGGTCAGCGTTTCGCGTATCGACGGACCCGGTCTCCACCGTCGCCTCCACCTTGCTGTCTGCCGGGTTTTCCTGGTTCACGGTCAGGGTTGCCTGGAAGTCGTTGAAGTTCCCGCGGACCTTGGTGACCATCGCGTGGCGCACGGTGAAACCAACGGTGGAGTGGGTCGTGTCAAGGTCGTACGTTCCGGTGAGAGTGTCGGTCATGGCGACTCCTTAAATCGTTCGTCGAAATATGTTGACATGTCCGCAAATGGGGCATAGTCCCATGCTAAGTCGATGGCTTTGATGTGTCAACGGCATTGGCACTTTTCTCTCACCGACCTGTTTGTGAGACCGCGGCAGGGGAGTGCTAGATTAAAGAGCGCTGCTACAGCACGTGCACTAGCTGCACAGTTTCACTGTCTCCGTAGCTCAGTGGATTAGAGCATCGGTTTCCGGTACCGAAGGTCGCAGGTTCGAATCCTGTCGGGGACGCGCTGTCATGAGTCGCGTCATAGTTGACACTATGAGTTGCTACATCGTTGACAAACCGGCTGGTTTTGTTCTGGTTTTTCAGAGCGGAAGTCAGCCGGTTTTTCGTTATGGTTTCCAGATTGCTTTTTGGTAGTCGCGGGTTTCGTCGATCTGAAGCGTCCTGGGTTTCGATCCTCCGACATGGCCGTCGTACCCAACGGCGAGTTTGTTCTACTTCGAGCGTTGGGCAGCACGTTTATCTTCAATACTGCAGATCATCAGCCAAAACGTCTTCAGCGCTGCAGTATCGTTCAGGAATTACCCCCCGTTACGAGTCGCTCTACGCAACTTAAGCATTGAGCGATTCGATCGAATTAGTGGTGTAGAGCACTTTGCGTGCCGCTGGCGGGAACTGCAGAAACGGCACGAACCGCTCCCACGCGCCACGCCAGACTTTCACCGACTGCGGGTACTTCTGACCAAGCTCAGAAGCCTCGAACGCATCCAAACTGGCACGGGCAGTGTCTTCGTTTGCGGCAGTGTAGATCGCACGCAGCGCGCTGGAAACGCGTTTGCGGTCCTGGTAGGACACCCACCGGTTCGCAGCCCGAATCAAGTGCACGATACAGGTTTGCACCATCGAGTTCGGACAGGTTGGAGGGGCTGGGATTCGTCTGCATCCTCACTTGTTCCCGCGCAGCCTAGCGTTTGGGTTCGCGGACCCATGCGCCGATGACTTCGGGTGCTTCACCAAGAAGTGCTTTGAGGTTGCCTTCACGTTCTACTGCTGAGGTGACTGCTTGTACCCGGCCCCGTTTGTTTTGTCCGTTACGCCCACCGCGGCCAGCACCAGCAGCAGGACCAACACCGTACCCACCAGCACCAGCACCGGCAGCTCCGCCGGTTCGTGGGCTTGCACCTGGGCTACCAGCACCCACACCACCGGCTCCTGGCCCGTTGCCTGGTGCTGGCCCCACACCACCGGTACCTGCACCGCCACCGGCTCCTGGTGGGGTGCTAAACCCACCCCGGGCACCTAGCGCACAAGAACCACCTGCGCCTGCCCCGGCCCTGCCACCCG
>NZ_VXKH01000049.1 GCF_008693065.1 Corynebacterium tuscaniense
TCCATCAGCTTTGCGCTGATCTCGTTGACCCTCGATGGGTCATGGGCTTTCTTCGGTGACACCGTAGTCATTATCGGTGAAACTCCTTCTACGTCAGAGCCTCACACACAAAATTCCTGACACCCTCCAAATGCCACGGGAGGTACACGCGTCCACAGCGCCACAGGCCTGACCGGAGGAGCGCACAGCTTGCGCAACGCCGGGAACCATCTGGTCAATGACAGCCCGAGTAGCCTCCGGCACTTTGTCGCGCGGCCCCACGCCGGTGCCACCAACGGTGACCACCAAATCCACGCCACCCACAACAGCGGTTTCAATGACCTTGCGGATCTCGGATTTCTTCGATTTCACGCTGACCACGCCATCGACTTTGAAACCAATTTCCTGCAGGAGCTCGTAGACCAAACGATCCGAGCCTTCATCAATCGCCCCACCCTGCTTGTGGTCGCTGACAAGCACAGCGATCGCACACGGCTGTACCGGCAGTCCTTCTTCCGCCTCTGCAGCAAGGAGGACTTCCTCATCGGGCTCACTGATGTCAAGCGCGTCGAGTGTGTTGGACATGGCGGGCTCCTCGTTGTGGGTGCACCAGGTGTTACTGATGCACGTTTAATAGTTCTGATAGAGAAATCTACTCTGAACTTAAGGTCACATCTACCGTTCTGGTTTCTTCAGATCCAGCGGAACGAACAACCAGGGTGACAGTCTCCCCAAAATCGAACGAGCGCGTGGCAGCAACGAGGGCGTCAGAGGACTCAATCGGACGATCATTGATCCGCACGACAACATCCCCTTCCTTCAAACCTGCCTGCTCCGCGGGACTGTCCGGCTGAACCGCACTGATCAGTGCACCGTCAGAGACATGGCGGATGTCCACTTGCACTCCCATCATTGGTTGACGGGCCTGCCCTTCATTGATCAACTGATCAGCAACCCGGCGCGCAAAATTCGAAGGAATGGCAAAACCCAAACCGATAGAACCGCCCTCACCGGAGTTACTCTGTGAGAGCGAGGCGATCACAGAGTTCATGCCAATGAGGTGGCCATTCATGTCCACCAAAGGGCCACCTGAGTTACCGGGGTTGATAGCTGCGTCTGTTTGAATGCCGTCCATGAGGGAGCTCTCCCCCCTACCTTGGGCCGCGCGGACCGGGCGGTTGAGGGCGGAGACGATGCCCGTGGTCACTGTTGCGGACAAGCCAAGGGGTGATCCAACCGCCACGACGGACTGGCCTACCGCAAGCGAATCCGAATCACCGAATTGAATTACGGGTAGATCACTGACCCCCTCTATTTGAATCACAGCCACATCCGTGTTCACGTCCGAAGCAATGAAGGATGCCCGGTGTTTCGTCCCATCATTCAACGTGACCACGAGCTCTGCTTGGCCCGCCCCGGCTTCCGCTACCACGTGATGGTTCGTGAGCACCTTGCCATCGGCGGAGATAATGGAACCAGATCCTTCGGACATCACCCGCGAACCACTGATCAGTTCAATGGACACCACCGCCGGCAACACCGCGGCAGCGACCTGTTCAACCGAGCCTTCAGGCGCTGGTTCCTTGCGGGAAATCACTGGCGCTTCCAGCGCGTTCTGTTCATTGCTGGCACCAATAGAGGGTTGCTGTCGGTTGCCGGATCCCGCCAGCACTCCAGCGGTATATCCGGCTGCTGCACCACCCACTAAAGAAGTGGCCAGAGCGAGTGCCACGGCTGCCCCAACGCCAAGCCCTTTCTTCTGCTTTGGCGGGGCGGGAGGAAGATATGGCTGCTGCGGAGTGCCATACGGAAGGTTGTAGCCGTGGTAATCAGGTGAAGTCATGGTTGAAAATTGTCCTCCGCCTTGCTGTGTCGTCTCTTGTCCGCTTTCAGGGCTAAGCGTAGTACTTGCTGAACTCTTACTGTGAGGGCTCATCCGTTGGTCGGTTGCCCGGGAAAATGATGCGGATGCGGGTTCCCCCATCATCTGATTCATCGACGGAAATGGATGCGCCGTGGCGTTCCAACACCTGCCGTGTGATGGCAAGACCCAACCCTGAACCAGGCATAGCGCGTGATTCCGCTGCACGATAGAAACGCTCAAACACCTTCTCGCGCTCCTCGGGCGGGATGCCTGGCCCCGAGTCGTCGATAATCAGCACAGCACGACGCTGTGCGGCACGTAAACTCACACGCACAACGCCGCCCGGAGGCGACCATTTTGCGGCGTTGTCCAGCAGGTTCACGGGCGCCCGCGAAAGTGCCGGCACATCCGCGTTAATCACCCACGGATCAAGGCGCACACGGAATTCAACATCCGGACGGCGGCGCTTCACACGCTCAAGCGAGTCCGCAATGATCTCATCCAAGCGCGCCGGCTGAAGCTCCTGCTCCGGCGCGCCTTCGCGGGCAAGATCTACCAAATCACCGATGAGGGTGGACATCTCCTGCATCTGCGCAATGACATCGTTTTCAAGGTCCATCAAATCTTCCGACGACATCGTGCCCACCTGGCCTGTGCGGTGCAACATCATGAGCAACTCGATGTTGGTGCGCATTGATGTCAACGGCGTACGCAATTCATGGCCTGCATCAGCAACGAGCTGGGACTGACGCACGCGTGAATCATTCAGAGTTTCCATCATCTCGTTGATGGATTCAGTTAGGCGCCCGTACTCATCGTTACCAATTACCTCGATGGGTTCAATCTCTTCCGTCGACACCACGCCATCGATGGACCTCCTGAGACGCTCCAAGGGACGGACCGTT
This sequence comes from Corynebacterium tuscaniense, assembly GCF_008693065.1. Classification (GTDB taxonomy): domain Bacteria; phylum Actinomycetota; class Actinomycetes; order Mycobacteriales; family Mycobacteriaceae; genus Corynebacterium; species Corynebacterium tuscaniense. Next base: position 2,749 of record NZ_VXKH01000049.1, read on the forward strand.
ACCCGCGCAATGAGCAGACCCGTCAGCGTAGCGACAAACGTACCCAACCCCACGATGCCCATCAACGTGGCTGTAAGCCGGTTCTCCATCAAGGACAGCGTGCGCGAGCTACGCCCAAGAGCCACGGTCGCTTCGTCGGAGCGTAGGACAGACACCCACTCGCCTGTGAAATCAAGGTGCGACCAATCTGGTTCCTGCTCGGGTCCCGCCAACTTGTCAATCGGCAAGGCATCACCAATGAAAGGCTCGCGCAACCCCGGCGACACCGCTACAAGATAACCGGGATTATCCATGCGGAAGTGCGTAACCAGCTCCCCAATGCGCTGCTCGCGGAGATTTACCTCCAGGTCCTCTTTAGCATCCTCGACGTTGACCTCTGTACCGTCGATAATGTCCCGCGCCTGCCGCATAAGTGCAACTGTGCGGGCATCTAACTCAAGCAGTTCGTTTTGCTTGATTGTTCCGGACACCGCGAAGAAGGACAGCAATGCGGTCATGCCCACCGCGAATGCCACACCGGTGGCCGCAAATGCAGCTACGCGCGCGCGTAACGACGATTTAGGGTGCGCATCCACCCATCCGCCATTAGTTGTGCTGTAGCTACTCAGCGCCCTCAGGATCACGGGGCAGTCTCCCGTAGCACGTAGCCCACGCCACGCACGGTGTGAATGAGGCGGATTTCACCGCCTGCCTCAGTCTTACGGCGCAGGTATCCGATGTACACCTCAAGTGCATTGCCGGAGGATGGGAAATCATGGCCCCAGACTTCTTCCAGAATCCGCTGACGCGTCAGAACTTGGCGGGGGTTTTGCATAAGGAGTTGCAACAATGCGAACTCGGTACGAGTGAGGGAAATATGGCGGTCACCCCGACGAACATCACGGGTGGCCACATCAAGGTACAGATCCTGGAACTGAAGATCAGTGGCTGCACTGCCCGTCTGTGCAATCGCATCAGCCCGGGCGCGGCGCAGCAACGAGCGAACACGCGCGAGAAGCTCTTCCAAAGCAAAGGGTTTGGGCAGGTAATCATCCGCCCCAGCGTCCAACCCAGCCACGCGGTCGGAAACGCCGTCGCGCGCCGTAAGCATCAGAATCGGCCTGTCGTAACCGGTAGAGCGGAGCTCCCTGCACACACCCAGCCCGTCTAGCTTAGGCATCATCACATCAAGGATTGTCAGATCGGGCCGCTCCTGATTGATCACAGCGAGAGCTTCTACTCCATCGCGCGCTTGGAACACGTCATACCCATTGAATTGTAAAGAGCGACGGAGAGACTCACGTACCGCCTGCTCATCATCGACGACCAGAATTTTCATGCACCTATTATGACCATAGGCTCCAAAGAATCTTGTCTTTGTCCCCCCAAATCGTGTGAAAGTCCGTAAAAAACATAAAAAATAGCCGCCGGAAGTATTCCGGCGGCAACTAAACGCGTAGCGTGTTTAGAACTGCTCGACGTCGATCAGACCAGCCTGAGCTGCCTTGACCAGGCGACGCGGGATGCGCACGGTCTGGCCGTCGATCTTCACTTCCTGCAGAGCGGCATTGTCTGCCTTCCACTGCGAACGGCGGTGGTGCGTATTCGAGCGGGACTTACGAAACTTCGGGGTTGCCATGGTGTTTCTCCTCCTTTGACCGGATCAGTAGGCGGTTTTAGCTGTCGGACTTCTTCTTACGGCGGGCCATCCCACCAAAGCGGCGGTTGAACTTCTCAACACGGCCGGCGGTGTCCATGACACGCTGTGCGCCGGTCCAGAAGGGGTGCGACTCACTGGTCACATCAACGACGATGAGCGGGTACTCATTGCCGTCTTCCCACTGGGCAGTGCGGCCGGAGGTTGCGGTAGAACGGGTCAGGAACTGGTGGCCAGTACCTGCGTCCTGGAAGATCACCGGGTGGTAATCAGGGTGGATATCTTTTTTCATCTCTTCGTTTCCCTCAGGATTGATACTTCAGGTCGGTTCCATTGGTCATATTCATCCACTGGATCGTGCCTGAGTTGGGTGCGAATTGGACTCGGAACATGTTACAGGCGCTCAGCACAATAACGAAATTGCTTTGTCCTGCTTAGCCAATAACTCATAGACCATTCGGCTGAAACAATCTGACACGAAAAACAAACACCTCGACGAGGAACGCGCCGATAAACCATACGGAAGGAGACAACAAAAGCGATTATGAGATCACTAGCTCCACGTGTAGTGTTTACTCTCGCTGTTGTCGAAGTACACGTAAACGCTTTAGTCAACCGGCGACGTGTGGCGCCCTCGAGCTACCAGGCCAACCTCACTTTCAGGCCTTTTACCAGCAACGAGCGTGACGTCTACGTGCATCAAGGCGGTTAGCCACGACGCACACAATGTCTCCCTGACTTCAAAGCGGCTAGGAGAAAGAAGTAACCATGTCGGCACATTGCCAGGTCACGGGAAAGAAGCCGTCTTTCGGCAAAACCGTGTCCCACTCGCACCGCCGCCACTCGCGCCGTTGGAACCCCAACGTGCAGAAGCGGAAGTTTTACCTGCCCTCTGAGGGCCGCAACATCACGTTGAACGTATCCACGAAGGGGCTCAAGATCATTGACCGCGACGGCATCGAATCCGTCGTTGCAGCGATCCGCGCCCGAGGGGAGAAGATCTAGCTCATGGCACGCAATGACATTCGCCCCATCATCAAGCTGAAGTCCACTGCAGGCACCGGCTTTACGTACGTCACCCGTAAGAACAAGCGCAACAACCCGGACCGCATCACTTTGAAGAAGTATGACCCGGTTGTGCGTAAGCACGTTGAATTCCGCGAGGAGCGATAAGTATGGCGAAGAAGTCCAAGATCGCTAAGAACGAAAAGCGCAAGGAGATCGTCGCGCGTTACGCTGAGCGCCGTCAGGAGCTCAAGGCGATCATCCGTAACCCAGAGACGACCGACGAGGACCGTCTCGAGGCTCAGTTTGAGCTCAACCGCCAGCCACGCGATGCCTCCCCGGCTCGCGTCCGTAACCGCGACTCGCACGATGGCCGCCCCCGCGGCTACCTCCGCAAGTTCGGTCTGTCTCGTGTTCGTATGCGTGAGATGGCCCACCGCGGCGAGCTGCCGGGCGTCCGTAAGTCCTCGTGGTAATCAAGGGAGTCTGTAAACATGAAGCGCAATAACAACCGTAAGGCGCGGATGGAGCAGTCCCGCCGCCCGAAGAAGAACCCGCTCAAGGCCAAAGGCATCGAAGCTGTGGACTACAAGGACATTGAGACCTTGCGTCTGTTCATCTCCGATCGCCACAAGATCCGCTCGCGTCGCGTCACTGGCCTGACTCCGCAGCAGCAGCGCCAGGTCGCTACCGCTGTGAAGAACGCGCGTGAGATGGCTCTCCTGCCGTTCACCAGCCGCTAAATCGACTGGTTTTCGCCTAGAGCTTCGACAGTCTTCAGCGCCCCCTCCCCCAAGGAGGTGGGCGCTGAAGTGCTTTATGCTGGTCTGCGTCTACGTGAACCCCACCATTAGGTATCTTTGTTGAAATACTGCCCACCCTTAGATCACGCTTTTAGGAGGAGCGCATGGCACGAAGCGTTGGCCGCCCGCGGAAGTCATCACCGCGCCGCTCTGGCGGCACCGCGCGCGAAGAGATCCTCGACGCTTCAGCAGAACTGTTCACCAAACAGGGTTTTGCCACCACCTCCACCCATGAGATTGCCGATGCTGTAGGAATGCGGCAGGCGTCTTTGTACTACCACTTCCCTTCCAAGGCAGATATCTTCTTGGAATTGTTGAAGAGCACAATCGAGCCGTCGATAAGCTTGGCGGAGGATCTGGCGGCCTCCGATGCGACGCCGAGCCTGAAATTGTGGGCTCTCGTGGCGGCGCAGACGCGTATTCTGCTGTCCTCGAAGTGGAATATTGGCCGGCTGTATCAGCTACCCATTGCCATGTCGGAGGAGTTCACGGAGTACCACGAGCTGCGTGGCACGCTGGAGTCAATCTTCCGTTCCCTCGCCGCTGAGATAGTGGGCGATGATGATCCGCGTATTGATCTGCCTTTCCACATGTCTCTTGCTGCTGTGGAGTTGCGGGACAACACTGGTAAAGCCCCGTACCCGCTGGTAACAGATGCTTTGCCTTCCCCTTCGGTGGTTCTGGCGGATGCTGTTCTGGATGTTTTGCACACGCCTCTACCGGAGGATCGTGGCTACCGCACTATTGACCTACTGGAGAAGACCGCCCGTTAACAGTGCGCTGCCGGCGCTGTGTTCAGTGCCGGGCGAATAAGAGCAGCAAGTTGGCTCGCCATGGTTTGACCGCTGGCATAGGAGCCGTCTCCGCTGCGCACAGCAAGAGCGATAGCCACGTCCCGGCCCTCTTTATCTTGGACCAGCCCAAATTGGCGCACCTCATATCCCCCATTCAGCGCTGATGGGCCCCACCCGCCCTTGAAACGCGCAGCAGGAAACGTGCCCAGCCCATAGGACTGCCCTGCGGTGATCGATCCCATGAGTTCCAACACAGGCCCCGCCCCGTCTACACACCGCAAATGTGAGGCGAAACGTGCTTGCTCTGCCACTGTCCACTTGGTTTGGCCGAAGGGTGAGAACTCTGGCCGGATGTACTGGCGTTGTACCGTGATGGGCGCCCCACCTTGAGCAAGGACTTCCTCGACAGCCTCCGGGGTGGTGCTGTTCCACAACGTCATCGCTGCAGGGTTATCTGAAGTTTGAATGGCCAGAGCAGCCTGTTGTGCCAGCCCGGGATTCGTTTTAAGCGCCGCGATGGCGATGGGAACTTTGATCGTGGACCATGCAGCGAAGCCACCAGCATCGCCTGCACCATATTCTCCTATAGCACCAACGATGGAGACCTCTGCTACTCCCCCGTAAGCCTGCACCACCTCTGCTACGGACTTATCAAGAATAGCTTGTAATTCAGCCGATGGCTGTGGTGCAGATTCTTCGGAAGATAGCTGCATGGGTTCAAGGGGCGGCATCCCAATGCCTGGCTGCGGGAGACGCTGTTTCGTCGAACTGGTCACCGTCGGCCCAAAAGTGCACGACGACACGCAGGCCACAAGTCCGACCGCCGCCACGCACACGATGAGACGCCACACTAGTGGATCTTCACCACTGCGTTATTACCGCCCCGGCACACAACCTTGGAGCCTTCTTCACTGCACCGCATGGTATAGGACTTGCCGGTCACCGAGCTGTGCACGTCATGCAGCGTGATGTTTGGATCACCGTCATACTCAGTCCGGAACGCGTCATAGACCGCCTGCGCAAAGCTCTGGCTCGTGACGGAGGAACCCGGCTCAAACGACTTGTACTCCTTCTTCGGATTCTTCGTCTCAGTGGCATCGGTCGTCTTAGTCACCGTAGACTTCGAGCTCTTCGAGCTGGTGCCACTACCTGCGCTGCCAGTAGAGCCTTCCTCGGACTTCTGAACGGTCAGCGCAGGAGCCTCGGAAGAATCACCAGAATCATCCGACATCAGGTAGTACGCGCCGAAGCCGAGCAGACCAAGGAGTAACAGCCCCACGAGGCAGATCAGAACGATCAATCCAGTGTTGGATTTCTGCTGGGGCTGCTGCCAATACGAATCAGTCACGCTACGTCGTGTCCTTAAGTCTCCGCGGGATTCAGACTCTAGTGCGAGAAGTGGCGGGTACCAGTGAGGTACATGGTCACGCCGGCCTCATTGGCAGCTGCGATGACTTCCTCATCACGGATGGAACCACCCGGCTGAACCACGGCCTTGACACCAGCATCCGCGAGGATCTGGAAGCCATCAGCAAACGGGAAGAACGCATCGGAGGCAACCACTGCACCATTGGTGCGGTTACGGCCTTCATCGAGCGTGTTCGCACGATCAACAGCAAGTTTGGCCGAATCCACACGGTTGACCTGGCCCATGCCCACACCAACAGCAGCGCCATCGCTAGCAATGAGAATGGCATTGGACTTCACGCAACGGATCGCGTGCCAGGCGAACTCCAAGTCCTTCAGTGTTGCCTCATCGGCAGCCTCACCAGCGACGAGCTCCCAGTTCTCCGGTTTATCGCCCTCGGCCTGGTAGATGTCACGATCCTGGATGAGCGTGCCGCCGGAAATCTGCTTGATCTCCTTGCCTTCACGCTCCGGCTTCTCCGCAGTAAGGATACGCAGGTTCTTCTTGGTCTGCAGCAGCTCCAGCGCGTCATCAGCAAAGCTCGGCGCGATGATGACCTCAGTGAAGATCGGCTTGACCTGCTCCGCCATCTCCAGGGTGACCTCACGGTTGGAGGCAATCACACCGCCGTAAGCGCTGACTGGATCACAGGCATGCGCTTTCGCATGAGCCTGCGCGATGGAAATCTCTGACACCGCGATGCCACACGGGTTGGCGTGCTTGATCACAGCAACACACGGGCGCTCATGGTCCCAGGCCGCACGCCATGCCGCATCCGCGTCCTGGTAGTTGTTGTAGGACATTTCCTTACCACCGTGCTGCTTGGCGCCGGCCAGACCCGTGCCGTCGGAAATCAAGCTGGCGGACTGGTGTGGATTCTCGCCGTAACGCAGAGTCGTGGACTTATCGGTATTGCCCAGCTGCTCGGCGAACCAGGTGGACACCGCGGCGTCATAAAGCGCGGTATGCGTAAAAGCATCAGCGGCGAGCTGACGGCGCTGATCCTCGTCGAAGCCACCGGCCTTAACCGCCTCAATGACCTCGCCGTAACGCGAAGGATCCACAACCACGGCTACCGACGGGTGGTTCTTCGCCGCCGCACGCACCATGGACGGGCCGCCGATGTCAATCATCTCGACAACCTCATCAAAGCCCGCACCGGAAGCAACGGTGTCCTCGAACGGGTACAGATTCACCACGACGAGCTCGAAGGGCTCCACGCCGAGCTCTGCGATCTGCTTCGCGTGCTCTTCCTTGCGCAAATCCGCCAAAATACCGGCGTGCACGCGCGGGTGCAGCGTCTTCACACGGCCCTCCAACACCTCCGGGAAACCGGTGAGCTCAGCCACCTCCGTAACGTTTGCGCCCGCATCCTTGATGCGCTGCGCCGTCGATCCTGTAGAGACAATTTCAACACCGGCTTCTGCCAATGCTGCTGCAAGCTCTTCCAAGCCCGTCTTGTCATAGACGCTGATCAGTGCGCGCTTGATAGGTGTGCGGGTGCTCATGCGGTGAACTCAACCTTTCCAATAATGGTGCTGTTGGCGGTGTGTGCGTGCTTGAGCGTATCGACGATCAAAGCCCGCTCCACTTCCTTAATCCGTTCGTGCAACTCTTCCTCAGTTTCTCCCTCGCGCACATCCACTGCACGCTGGGCGATGATCTGACCTGTATCCACACCCGAATCGATGTAGTGAACCGTCGTCCCCGTGACTTTCACGCCATACGCCAAAGCATCACGCACAGCATGTGCACCAGGGAAAGCAGGCAACAGGGCCGGGTGAGTGTTAATCAAAGCGCCCTCGAAGCGCTCCAAAAACTCCTCCCCCACAATCTTCATAAACCCGGCGGACACAACCACGTCCGGATTCACGCTGGCAACGGTGTCCCTCAAGCGGACATTCCACTCATTCCGATCGCCGCCTAGCTGGACCACTTCCGTGCGAATACCAGCCTTCCGCGCACGATCAAGCGCCGGACATTCCACATCCGCAACAACAAGATCGACGCTATAGGTTCCACGGTTATCGATGATCGCCTGCAACAGCGTCCCCGAACCGGAAACCAAAACAGCTACAGAAATACACTCAGGGGCCAGTGAAGAGTCTGTCACGCCTACAGAGTCTAGCCCTTATCCTCCTGCAGCCCCGCTTCAGCGCTCTCCGAACTCTCAGCAGTCTCCTCCGGTTCAGCCTTTGGCTCCGGTTTAGGGGCAGGGGTGCCCTGGGGATCGCCCTCAATCATCTCTTCTTCCTCTACCCGCGGGCGAGTGAAGGAAGCAATGAGCCATGTGGCGCCTGCGATTCCACCGACCCATGCGGCGGCGGCAAGCATGAAGATCCATGGTGAGGGACCAATCCAGCCGTACGCGCCGACATTGCCGCCGGCAAGCAACCCGCTGACCAGCCCAAAAACCGCGGCCCATGCGGCGAAAAGGACAACGTCGAAACCGCCGAGGCGACGGCGAATGAAGAAGTGAATGATCACAGCCGCCGGAACGACGAGGAACACCGGCGCCCACACAGCAACATGACCAGGAATCGCAGCGAACAGTGGTATTGGTGGCAGTGGCGGTACGACTGCACCGAACAGGGAGACGGAACCTTCCGCAATTGATATAGGTGTGCCAAATAGAACAGCGAGCATTCCCACAGCAGCGTTGGGCAGATACAACACGCTCGCAAGAATGAGGCCGGCAACCCCGCTGAACCCCAAGGTGGGGTACGCATCGAGCAGCTCCCCGATTCGCGGTACACCGAATGCAAGCAAAACCAAGAAGACCACAGCACCCGCAGCAAGCAAGCGAAGCGCAAGATTAATCATTGCCCCGGTGATACCCACGAACTCAACGGGCACCCCAACGCGACGACAGAGTGCTGCCCACAGCTTGGCGTTCATTCCGCAGGCCATGCCCATGAGGTGAATGAACACCGGGATAAACAGGCCTTTATATACTGCAGGCGGCGTCACCGGAAAAACAGCCGACGCATCCGCAACCATGAGCCACGCGATAGCGGACAGGGTGAACGGAATCAGTATGACCAGGCCAGCGATGGCATAAAGGTCAAGAATGCTCACGCGATCCTTCGTGGCCGCGCGCACCCGCCACGCAATGAGCGCAACCACACCAACCGCGGGCAGCAGCGGAATCGCACCGAGCGTGACTCCATCAACAGTGACCGGCACACCGTGCACAACAAACCATGTCTCCGCAATTGCCGCCGGAAGCGCTGCCGGGCGGCCACCACTGAGCAGAATCGTGCCCAAACACAGCACCGCAATCCCCAGCACCAACACCACATTCGGCACACCAATGAAAGGAAGGTAGTGGCGAAGCCGCCCCTTCATCGTCGTGGGGACTTCAGGGGAAGCATCGGTGTGCGTGACTTCAGCACCATGCGTTATCCGCGGACGGCGGCGAGCAGAAGGCGATGTGCGCGAGGGCCTCGAAGGCGGACTGGACTTGTTACTCATCACAGCCAACTGTTCCACGACAACAAGCCCGGGTGCAGATGGGACACGGCCCCACAGCCCAGAAAGCACGAAGCACCCCCTAAAGCTCCACAACGGGCGAAGAGCTTTAGGGGGTGTGCGCTGAAGCTGTTGCCTCTCGGACGGAAAAGGATTTAGAACTTGATGCCACCCTTGGCAAAGTTGAAGATAACCAGCAGGAGAGCAGTGATACCGGTGCCCAGCAGAATGTTGAAGGTGGTTCCAAATGTCCAGCCATTAGTCTTGTCAGACTTCAGGGAAGAAGCCAGGGGGCCGAGAGCCTTAGCCTTATCCTCGCCCTCCTTGCCCTTAATGATGGACTCAATGATCTTGGTCCGGTCGCTTCCAGGTGCGATAGCATCGCCAATAACTTCCTTGTCATCCAGCTTGGAGGAGTTCTGCCCAGGAAGGTTGATCTCTGGTTTGCTACTTTCAGCAGCCTGCGCCGGAACGACGGCGAGGGAGAATGCAGTAGCAGCAGCGATTACAGCGGTGATGGTGCGCTTCATAATGAACATCCTGTCTCGTAGAAATACCGTGAGCATTATTGCAACACGGTTACATGCAGCAAACCTTTGGTGTCTCCAATACTTTGCCTTTGCAATCCAAATATCGAGTACGTCAAAGTCGGTGTTACATGTTTTGTAAAAATTGTCCGGAGGCCCCCTGTGTGGGGGTCGCACCAAAAATCACTACACGTGCAGCATGGGCCATCCACCGACAAAGAGACTGAACGCCCCCTTAGCATTTTCGGCAAAGAAACCCGAGATAACTGAAACCTCTGTGACGAATGTTAACTAGTGGGATTGCTTAATTGTTGCAGCAACTGGGTCGAGCCATGAGACACGAAAAATAAATTCTCCATAAGAGGTTGCTTAATGCCGTTGGTCTGACTAATGTTACGGCGAGTAGATAACAACTAGGTTACGATTACGGAACGTCCCGTTTACATTACGGACAAACACTCCACTGTTAACCGCCGTGACCGAATGACGATCTAACGAGGTTTTTGAGTTGAACTCTTCGCGCGCAAACCACACCGGTGGCAAGCACCGTAAGCCGAGCCCCAACAAGGGACGCATCGCCATGGTCGCCTTGACCACAGGCGCAGTCACCACCGGTGGCGCAGCCGTCGCCAGTGCTGCCAACGCCAATAGCCCGGCAGCCGTAGGGGACATCAACACAGACATCCCTAACATCGATCCTGCCTCCGTTCCGCAAATCCTAGCCATCAGCGAGTACAAGCCGATCGACAACCTCACTGAACAGCTGGGGAAGGCTGTTGAGTACAACAAGGAACGCATCGCCGCTGACCTGGCCGCCCGCGCTCCCCTCGTTGTAAAGCCCGCTGAAGGCGCCTACACCTCCGGCTTCGGAGCGCGCTGGGGGTCGTTCCACAAGGGGGTCGACATCGCCAACGCTATTGGCACCCCAATCCTGGCCGTCTCTGACGGCGTTGTGATCGACGCTGGCCCGGCAAGTGGCTACGGCAACTGGGTCCGCATCCGCCACGAGGACGGCACCGTCACCGTGTACGGCCACATGGAGACCGTTGAGTGCTCCGTCGGCCAGCCCGTCCGCGCCGG
>NZ_VXKH01000050.1 GCF_008693065.1 Corynebacterium tuscaniense
TGCTTCATACGTGACGGTGCCCGCCGCTTCAACGAGCGCCGGTGGCAGTTTCGCACGCAAGTGATCCGGCACGGACACGACGTCCACCGCGCCTGACTCAAGCTGGTCAGGCGCAATTACGTTGGGGCCATCAACGCGTTCGCCGCCGGAGTAGCGCGCCCAGTACACCTCGCGGCGGCGGGCGTCGGTGAGGATGAGGGAGGAGCCGCGCACAAGCAAAGCAACCGCATCATGTGTGCACACACCATGCACGGGCACCCCCAGGGCCTGCCCAAACGCGGATGCAGTAGCCATGCCCACGCGCAGACCCGTGAAGGGGCCGGGGCCGCAGCCCACAACAATCGCCTCTAAGTCGGTGAACGCGAGCCCTGCGGACGCGAGCAGTTCCATCACCGTGGGAACCAGCAGCTCATTGTGGGCACGCGTCGGGGTGACCACCTCCGCGAGGGTCTCCCCCGAACGCGCATCAACGATGCCGGCCACCAAATCTGTGGTGGCCGTATCAAGCGCGAGGACAATCATGTGGCTGCTGGGCTACTGAATACGTGGGCCGAAACGCCACATGCTGCCGTCGTAGTGGACCGGGAAACCCTGCTCAGTGCTGAAGATCTCCTGGAAATAGTTGTCTCCGCACAGGTCCATCACGTTGGCCGGGACCGCATCAACTGCGACAGCCTGCTCACTCGAATCATCGAACAGCAGAATGTAGTTGTTGCTACCGTCCAGTTTGATCTGATCCGCAAGATCACCGGCGGCCTGCAGCTTCATGTCCACCAGCTGCTCCGGCTCGTTGTTGCACACCGGAACAAAGCCTTGAATCTCCTGGCCGTACACGTAACGCAGGTCAATAATCTCGGCTGCGACGGCGTCATTGGTCGGCGGCTGCATCTCCGCAAGCGTCGTTGCCAACGACCCAGATGCTTCTGCTTCTCCAAGCGCTTTCTGCCCGGAGGCGGCGCTCAAACTCGGCATAACAAAAATCAGGGCTGCGAGCACGATCACCCACAGCGCGATAACAATGGCGGTCCAACCTTTTTGGCTAGCAGTCAGCTTTTGCATGGGACCAACCCTACTCTGATGGCGCCCAGGAGATGATGCGGGCCTGCGATTCTGGGTCTTCCATCGCACGCGTGTCACGGTCCAGAGTGACTAGTAGGTAGCGTGTGGCCAGCTGTTCAACGAGGCCCCCGCCCCACTCCGCCACCACGACGGCGCTATCGAGTTCGGAGTCCAGGTCGAGCGCATCCAACTCGCCGAGCGGGTCGACCGAGCCGGTGCCGCCGACGCTGTCGAGGAGCCGGTAGGCATCAACATGTACGAGCGCAGGCCCACCCGTCGGGTTTTTGTGTTCGCGCGCGATGATGAAAGTGGGGCTAGTCACGCGCCCTTTCACACCCATCCCTTGGGCGATTCCCTGCGTGAGGGTGGTTTTGCCGGCGCCGAGGGGGCCGTCGAGGATGACAACGTCGCCAGCTTCCAGCGCCTCGCCCAGCGTGCGGCCGAACGCGCGCGTGTCATCAGCGCTCGCGCATTCGACGGTTCCTGGGGAATCAAACGGTTGCTTCATGGCTCTCCTGCTTATCGACGTACTCCCTCACCACACGCCCACCCGGCGCACACACCACCTCGTAGTGGATCGTGCCCACCCGGCGCGCCAGCTCAGCGGCCCTCATGCCGCCGCCTCCGAAGATGACTGCTTGGTCACCGACATTAATACCCGCGCGGTCAGCCCCCAGCCACACGATGAATTGGTCCATGCACACCCGGCCGACCTGTGGGTAGCGGCGACCACCGATGGTGACCTCGATGTTGCCTTGCCACGCACGCGGGATTCCGTCGGCGTATCCCATCGGGACAATGGCGGTCCACCCATCTTCCGGCGCTGTCCAGGTCAGGCTGTAACTGGCCCCCTCTCCCTTGCTGATGCGCTTCACGGCGGTGAGCCCAGCGGACAGGGTCATCGCTGGTTGAAGTTCAGCACCAGGGCCAGCCGTCGCGTCGGCCCCAGTGCCCTCCACCGGGTTAAGCCCGTAGAGCGCGATACCCGGGCGGACCATCCCGAAAGCATTTTCCGCACCGGTGAGTGTGCCCGGTGAGTTGGCCAAATGGTTCACGGGCACCTCTAACCCGTGGGTGCGGGCAAGGGTGATGGCCCGCTGAAAAGCATCACGCTGCACCTGGTTGTAGGGATGGGTGGGTTCATCAGCACAGGCAAAGTGCGACATCAGACCGCGAACCTCCAGGCCGGAGGCGGTGGCAAGGTCGAAGGCTTGCGGCCAGTCCTCCTCATCAATCCCGGAGCGATTGAGGCCGGTGTCCACGATGAGGTGCACGGGACGCTTCACATTGTGGTTCACCAGCCAACGCAGATGCTCCAGGCCGGGAACCCCCACCTCGATGCCCTCAGGGATCGCCTCCCCCGGCTGCCAAATCCACGCCAGTACCGGTTTATCGGTGAGCTGGCGGATCCGGGCAGCCTCCGCAAGAGTGGCCACCCCGAACGCGTCGGCGCCGGCGTCTTCCATCGCCGGGATAACGCGCTGCGCACCATGGTTATAGGCGTCTGCTTTGACCACGCACATGAGTTTGGCCTCACCCGCCACGCGCTTCATCACGGCAGTGTTGTGTGCAATCGCACCGAGGTCAATGGTCAAGGTGGCGGGACTCATAGCTGTCATTGTGCCAGCTGCCCCACATCACACCAGATGCAGCACACCCAGACCCGCCAACAACACCGCCACGGCCCACGTCGCACCAGCGGATACGGCTGCGGAGTTCTGTCGCGCAGCCTCAAACACGCGGCCGGCAGGGCTCTCCGGGTAGTGGCGAACCCAGGCGACAAGCAGGGCACATAGCGTGGGCAAACTCAACGCGACGGTGGCGTACAACACCAGGAAGGCGTAGCGGGTCCCCACTGGCACACCCGCCGTGGACAGCACTGCCAAACCACCGTAGAACGGCACCGACGTCGCTGACTGGATGATGCCCAGCACGAAGCCCACCAGCACCGTCGTGCCGGATGGGGTGCGCAGCGGCCGCATAATGCGCTGCACAAGCCCAGAATTGTCACCGCCACGCACAGCAAGCACCGCGGTAAGAAGACCGGTGGCAATGAGCAAAATGCCAAACACCGGCCCGTCGACAAAGCGATGCACCACATCGCCCAGCCCGTCGAATACGACGAGCATCAAGAAGGCCAACGATGCAACGCCGAGCCAGTCGCCGGCGATGAGCAAAGCGGCGGTCGTCGGAAAGCGAGGTGCCACAATGCCCACCGCGACGATGACCCCGATCAACAACAGGTTGATCGAGTCAATGAACGCGAAGCCGAGAGCTGCGAGCACTACTCGACCGTGACCGATTTGGCCAGGTTGCGCGGCTTATCAATGTCATCGTTGCCGCACTCCCGCGCGATGAACGCCGCGAGGAACTGCAACGGAACCGTAGCCAGCAACGGCTGCATGATCGTCGGCGACTGCGGGATGCGGATGAGCCAGTTCGCGTACGGCTCCACCGAGGTATCGCCTTCCTCCGCGATCACAATCGTCTTCGCGCCACGCGCCCGGATCTCCTGGATGTTGGACACGATCTTCGAGTGCAGCTGCGGCAACCCGCGCGGGCTCGGCACGATGACCACGACCGGCAGATCGTCCTCGATCAGCGCAATCGGACCGTGCTTCAACTCACCGGCCGCGAATCCTTCCGCGTGGATGTAGGCGAGCTCCTTCAGCTTCAGCGCTCCCTCAAGCGCAATTGGGAAGCCAACACCGCGCCCCAGGAAGAGCATCGTCTGCACCGCGCCAAGCGTCGAAGCAATCTGCTTCGCCTGGTCGTGGCTGGCCAGCGCCTCCTCGATCTTGGCCGGAATCGCCTCAAGCTCATCCCAGATCGCACGGATCTCATCCGGGTATTTCGTGCCCTTCGCCTGCGCGAGAGCAAGACCCACGATGTAGTTCGCCGCCACCTGCGCGAGGAACGCCTTCGTCGACGCCACACCGATCTCTGGACCCGCATGGGTGTACAGCACTGCATCGGACTCACGCGGAATCTGCGAACCATTCGTGTTGCACACCGCAAGCACCTTCGCGCCCTGCGTTTTCGCGTGGCGCACGGCTTCCAGCGTGTCAGCTGTCTCGCCGGACTGGGAGATCGCGAGCACAAGCGTGCGCTCATCCAGCACCGGGTCGCGGTAGCGGAACTCAGAGGCCACCTCAATCTGCACCGGGATGCGCACCCAGTGCTCAATCGCGTACTTCGCAGCCAAACCCGAGTGGTACGCGGAGCCACACGCGACAACGAAGACCTGGTCGAAGGACTCCAGGTCACGCTCAGAGATCGTGTTCTCATCCAACACCACGCGATCCCCATTCCAGTGGCCAGCAAGCGTGTCGCGGACTGCGGCGGGCTGTTCATAGATCTCCTTCATCATGAAGGAATCAAAGCCACCCTTCTCCGCAGCCTCTAGGTCCCAGTCGATGGTGAACGGCTTGCCTTCGCTCGGCGTTCCATCAAAATTGAGCACCTCGTAGGAATCCTTCGTGATCACCACGACGGAATCAGATTCCAGTTCGACCGCATCCTTCGTGTACTCAATAAAAGCTGCCACGTCCGAACCCAGGAACATCTCACCGTCGCCCACACCAACGATCAGCGGGGTTGACCGGCGCGCCGCAATGATGGTGTCTGGATGGTCAGCATGCGTAAACAGCACGGTAAACGCGCCCTCAAGACGGTTAAGCACGCTTAACGACGCCGCCTTAAAGTCCCCCGCCGTCTCCCCCGCGTTATACGCCTGCGCCAACAAATGCGCGGCGACCTCGGAGTCCGTGTCTGAGACCATTTCTATGCCGGCGCGCTCCAACTCAGCCCGCAGGGGCGCAAAGTT
The DNA here is from genome assembly GCF_008693065.1 of Corynebacterium tuscaniense. Classification (GTDB taxonomy): domain Bacteria; phylum Actinomycetota; class Actinomycetes; order Mycobacteriales; family Mycobacteriaceae; genus Corynebacterium; species Corynebacterium tuscaniense. The sequence continues at coordinate 4,886 of NZ_VXKH01000050.1, forward strand.
CTCAATGATGCCATTGTGAACAATCGCCGCCTTGCCGTCGAAGGACACATGCGGGTGAGCATTCTCATCAGTCGGACGACCATGCGTTGCCCACCGCGTATGGCCAATGGCGGTCGTGCCGGCCATCGCGCCTGGCCCCATCTCCGCAATCTTGTCTTCGAGGTTCTGCAGCTTGCCGGCACGCTTCGCCACATTGATGTGGCCACGGTCGACCACAGCGATGCCGGCGGAGTCGTAGCCGCGGTACTCCATTCGTCGCAAAGCGTCGAGCGCAATGCCAAGAGCCTGCTGCTTACCTACGTATCCCACGATTCCACACATGCGGACAACATTAATCTATGAACCGACTCCATCCCACTCTGTCCGCCCGTACCGTGGGACCAGCCATGCGCGAATGCAGTAGGGTTGGTGGCGTGTCTGCGAACCTGAAAAAGCTCAGTGAACTGTCCAAGCGAGGCCCGCACCGCGTACTCGAAGGCGACCTCGGCTTCACCGGCCTCCCCGGCAAGGTGTACGTCCCCGCTGAAGGCAAAACTATTCCCGGTATCGCTTTTGGCCACGACTGGATGAAAAACGTCGGCGACTACCACAAAACACTGCGCCACCTGGCCAGCTGGGGCATCGCCGTCGCCGCACCGGACACCGAACGTGGCCTGCGCCCCGATCACGCCGGCTTCGCCGCAGACCTAGAAACCGCCCTGCAGATCCTCGCTGGCGTGAAACTGGGAAACGGCAACGTCACCGTCTCCCCCAACCGGCTTGGCATCGCCGGCCACGGCATGGGCGGTGGCTGCGCCGTTCTGGCCAGCGTGGATAATCCCCAAGTCAAGGCCGTTGCCGCCGTGTACCCAGCTGATGTGGCACCATCCGCGATCACCGCGGCGCGTGGCCTATTCAAACCGGGCCTGGTCATCGGCCCGGATGAGGATTCCGATGGCATCCTCGCCTCCGGTAACCCCGCTCAACTCGCCTACAACTGGTCCGGCCCTGTTGCATACCGCACGGTGAAGAAAGGCAACCAGCAATCCTTCAGCGAGGACTCCCTGGCCAAACTGGTGCTGGGCTCTGGCCGCTCCAAAACCAGTGTGCAGGAAACCGTCCGCGGCTTGCTCACTGGTTATTTCCTCCACCAGCTGTGCAGCGAGAAAAACTACAGCGCCTACTCCGAGGCAGACGCCTCCGGCAAGGGAGTGAAATCCCTCGAAGGCCAGGACCTCGCCGACGCCACCAACCTGTTCTAGGTGGGCCGCTACCCCCTGTTTTCGGTCGGGCCCTCTTTTCGCAGCACACCCTGAACCTTGCCTGGCCGGAAACCCCGGTATACGCCCTGCGGCGTCACCGGTGGTGGCTTTTGAATGTTCATCTCTTTAGCCAACTCCTGCTGCCTCACCAGCTCCTCCATTTGACGCTGGCTTTGCTTCAGCACCTTCTCAAACTCGGCCATCCGGTAGGCCGTGCGGCGGCGGAACTGCTCCGCGTAATCACTAAATTCCATTACCAGCTCCTCGTCTTTCTGGTGCGTTGTTGATCTTCTTGGGCATCAGCGTTGGCAGCAGGCTCAGGCTGGTTCACCGGATTCTGTGCCGGCTTCTCCGTCGGTTTCTCTGTTGGTTTCTCCGTCACTGTCTCAGCTGCAGCGGGCGCACTCTCTCCCTTCTGTGGCAAGGATGACTTCTCCATCTGCTCCAATTTCTCCGGCGGTGTTTCCGGTTCTGATTCAACCGGGAGGATGTCTTCTTTCTCAGGGTCAAACCCAGCTGCTGACTCCGAGCTTGGTTCCGTGCTTGCCTCCGGGCTTAATTCAGGGCTTAATTCGGGGCTTGTTTCCAGCCCTGCTCCCGGCGTAACTGGCTCGCACTCAAGCTGCGCCAAACAATCAACAACTATTTGCTTAAAACCCTCCAAGCCCACGTTGAACTGCTCCAGCAGATTGATCCCGGCTGGGCCCGTCGGAGGAACCGTGGGCAACGACGGGCACGATGGAAGCGCCTCGCTGAAATCAACGTTGATATTCGCATCAATGTTCGCATTGATGTTCACGTTCAGTCCCTCAGCGTCCACTCCGACCGTCGAAGCAGGTGCAGTAGGTGCAGGCACCGGACTCGGTGGCGGCATGGGAGCTGGCGCAGGAGCCGACGCTGGCGCAGGAGCCGACGCTGGCGCAGGAGCTGACGCTGGCACAGGGGCCGGTGTCGAAACAGGCTCAGGAGCTGGACCAGGTTCAGGAGCTGACGCTGGCGCAGGGGCCGGTGTCGAAACAGGCTCAGGGGCTGGACCGGGTTCAGGAGCGGGAGTTGGCGACGACGGAGACTCAGGTTCAGGGTCCGGGGCAGGTACCGGCTCTGACGGTGGGGCTGACTCCGGCGAGCAGTACTCCTTCGATTCTGGTGGTGCCTTAGTTCCCTCCTTGCACAGCTCATCAAGGTGCTCGTAGCAGCAGCCGATGGACTCGTTTCGGTCGTCCACAATCTGTTCAATGAAAGAAAGTGCCCCGATGATCAGAGAGATGACCTTTTCCCCTACGCGGATCAATGGGTGCCGCTTTAGCAACGCAGTGAGAAAGAGAACCACCTGGATAATCTCAGTTACCCCGGTTTCGGCATCATCGCTGATCTCTTTGATGGCGTCGATGCAGGACTGTGCCTGGCGCCACAGATCGTCCAAAACATTGGAGTGTTCCGTTTGTTCGGTATCCAGCTTCTTCTCGTGGCCAGTAATGCCAATTGCATCGAGCCAATAGGATGCTCCGATGCTGCCGGCTTCAAAAAGAAATGTTGCGAAGTTGCCCAACTGCTTCAGCAGACCACCGGATTTGCTGCCGCGGGACGGCGCGGAGTTCACGCGTTGTACTTGATCCGGCAAGGCGGTGTTGTTCATGCCATTGGTCATATCCAGTTTGGAGGAGATGGATTTGACCATGGATTCCACCCGTAAAACATCGTCAGGCGAAATACCAGGCACACCGGCTGTCCCGAGTGAGATAGCATTCAAACCTTCTTTGATCTGTGCATTACCCATGAGTATTCAATTCCCCTGCAGTCGTGCCATCCGTCGACGACACATCCTCCGCCATCGTGAGCATGGACTTGTACTGCTCCACACGCGACCGTAGCCGGTCAAGAGTGCGCTCGTAGACAGCATCTACGGATGCAGCGAGGGCCTCCCCATGCCCCACAAACCCCTCACCAAATGATGCCGGATCGATCTCTGGCTTGTTGGCCACCAGATCTGCAATAGCATCGTTGTACTGGTTGATCGCATCATTAATACGCGCCCGGAAATCCTCCGGGTCGAGTTCTAACGACGTATTCACATTGATCCCCCGCTTGGTCGAGCCGCCTAGGGCAGGCGGCAGTCTTTATCTTCCATAGACTTAGACTGCCTTACCCCCCGGTTTGGTTCCCTCAAATCCCAAACTTTTTTCAAAAAGGGGGTAACTATACCGCCGCGACAACAGCAGCAAGACGGCCGGCAACTCGTCGGGCCTGCTCTTCTTCAGCGGCTTCGACCATGACGCGGAAAAGTTCTTCGGTGCCAGATGGGCGTAACAGCACGCGGCCGCTGGAGCCGAGTTCGTTTTCGGCTTCGACGATCGCCGACGTCACCGCAGGATCATCAAGGATGAGTGATTTATCGGACACTGGGACGTTGATGAGCACCTGTGGCAGGACCGTCATCACGCTGGCGAGCTCTTTGAGGCTCTTGCCGGTTTCCGCCATGCGCTGCATGAGCATGAGACCGCACAAGGTGCCATCCCCAGTTGTGGCGCACTCCGGAATCACCACATGACCCGACTGTTCACCGCCAAGCGAGAACCCCCCGCGCCCCAATTCCTCCAGCACGTAGCGGTCGCCCACCTTGGTTTCACGCACCTCAATGCCCTCCCGCTCCATCGCAAGCTTCAAACCAAGGTTGCTCATCACAGTTGCCACCAGCGTGTTTTTGCGTAGCGACGACTTCTCCTTCATATTCACAGCCAAAATCGCCATGATCTGATCCCCGTCAACCACATTTCCCTCAGCATCGACGGCGAGACAGCGATCCGCATCACCATCATGAGCCAAACCAAGATCCGCGCCGTGGGCAACCACAGCCTTCTGGGTTTGCTCGATGTGTGTGGAACCAGCGTTGTCATTGATGTTGTACGCGTTCGGCTCGTGGAAAATCGGAACGACCTCCGCACCCGCCGTCGCGTATGCCTTCGGCGCAATCCGGGACGCTGCACCGTTCGCGCAGTCCACCACAACCTTGATGCCGTTCAGCGGCGTGGCCACGGACTCTTCCAAGTGCTGCAGATAGCGCTTGAAAGCATCCGGGGATTCCTCCAAGATGCGCCCGATACCGGTGCCAGTCGGGCCCGCTTCGTCGATGGAGGCCATGGCACGTTCGATGCGGTCCTCCACATCGTCGTCAAGCTTCTTGCCCCCTGCTGAGAAGAACTTGATCCCATTGTCCGGCATGGGGTTGTGCGAGGCGGAAATCATCACACCGATATCCGCACCGTAATCATCGGTGAGGAAAGCCAGGCCCGGCGTAGGAATCACCCCCACGCGCAGCACATCAACGCCTTTCGACGCCATCCCCGCCGCCATCGCCGCCGCCAACATTTCCCCCGATACACGCGGATCACGGCCAATGATTGCCGTGGCGCGACGCTGCTCCGACATTTTCGTCTCAGTCAGCACCATCGCCGCCGCCTGCCCGAGCTTCATCGCCAACGGGGCCGTCAACTTCTCATTAGCCAGCCCACGCACACCATCGGTTCCAAAAAGTCGAGTCATGACAGCCAATTATGCCCGCCACGTATACGCGGCGCCGCAACCACCCTTACCCCTCCCCACACAAGGCGAAAACGCCGCTACCCCACAGCAGGGATAGCGGCGCTTGGCCAGTACTGAAAACAGTAAACGATTAACGCTTGGAGTACTGCGGTGCGCGACGGGCCTTGTGCAGACCAGCCTTCTTACGCTCAACAGCACGAGCGTCACGGGTGAGGAAACCAGCTTTCTTCAAGGTGGGACGCTCAGCCGGGTTGTAGATGTTCAGCGCACGGGCGATAGCCAGACGCAGCGCGCCAGCCTGGCCGGTCGGGCCACCGCCACCAATGTTGGCCTTGATGTCGAACTGGCCTTCGCGCTCAAGCAGAACCAGCGGGGACAGAATATCCTGCTGGTGCAGCTTGTTCGGGAAGTAGTCCTCCAGATCACGGCCGTTGACGGTGATCTTGCCTTCGCCCTCAACAACGGTCACACGAGCAATCGCGCGCTTACGGCGACCAACGGTCTGGATCGGGCCCTCGTGGTAAGCCGGAGCTTCAGCCACGACCTCATCTTGAGTGTCAGCCTCAGCAGCGACTGCGTCACCGATGGTGTAGTTGAATTCCTCGGTAGCCGCGGTTGCAGCGTCGATGTCGGTCTCGCCAGCGAGATCGCTAGCGGTATCTGGGGTGATATTCGGCTCGGTCATTACTGCGCCACCTGCTTAAACTCGAAGGTCTCCGGCTTCTGCGCCTCATGCGGGTGCTCAGAGCCGACGTAGACGTGAAGCTTCTTAATGGACTGACGGGAGAGGCGGTTGTGCGGCATCATGCCCTTGACTGCCTCCTCGATGACACGGTCCGGACGCTCATCCAGAGCACGGCCGAGCGTGATGGACTTCAAGCCACCCGGGTAACCGGAGTGACGGTAACGCGTCTCACGCTCACGCTTGTTGGAAGAAATGTGGACCTTGTCAGCATTGATGACAATAACGTGGTCACCGGTGTCGACGTTCGGTGCGAACTGTGGCTTATGCTTACCACGCAGCAAGTCAGCTGCGGTGGAAGCAAGCTTGCCCAGCACCACGTCGGTAGCGTCGATGACGTACCACTTACGGGTAATGTCACCGCTCTTCGGGTGGTAGGTAGACATTCATGACTCCTTGAAGTCTTAAATCTAGAAGGCTGCCGGCCATGGCGTGCTTCCCCGTCCCCATCCCTTATCCGGCGGCCGGTGGAGACCCGGTGAGGTGGGCCGGGCACACATGCACCCGGAAAGAAAACACACAGGGCATCAACTCTAAAGCACCCGCCCCTGAAAACCCAAAACGCCGGCGGGCGGAACATGTCCGCATACCGGCGCCTGGATAACCATTAACCGCGCCTGCCCAGAATGAACCAAATTAAATGAAATGACTAATGGAATGACCTGGGGCAGGCCACGAAGCTTTATCTCTCGTATTAATCCTCCCTACTCTTCTGGGATTTAAGGTCGCATGATCTTAAGACCAGCTGTTTGCTGCCGCGGTGTTGACGGCCTTCATGCGCTGATTGCCCTCTTCAACCGCGCGACCAATGGTGGACAGAATTTCAGCAAGCTCCAAAGCCGCGGCATCCCACTTGTCTTGGTGCTGCTTGTAGCTGGTCGCTGCGTCACCTTCCCAAGCGGAAACCATCGGCTTGATCTGTGCCTTTAGGTCTTCCAGCTGGCCGGTGATTGTGCGCGAGGACGTCTCAATATCTTCCGCAGCCGCAGACAGGGACGCGAAGCTGTACTTAATAACGGACATGATGTGGAATCTCCTTAATCTTTTACAGTGTCAGTGACTTACAGCGGCAGCCCAGCAGAAGCGGCGGACGTGAAGGAATCTGAGTTCTTAGCCTCCACGTTCTCGAAGTTTCCGGCGTTGTCACGGATGTTGTCAGCGATGCCGCGGAGGGCTTCACTCAGGCGACGCTCAGCGTCGTCGAAACGCCTCATGAGACCATCGAAGCTCGTCTGTGCCTGACCGGTCCAGTAGCTGCGGGTAGATTCCGCAATGTCCTGGAGGCGGTTGAGTTCCGTATTCACCGAGTCATTGGTCGCGTCAACGTTGTTCGCGGCCGTGCGCATGACGTCGGCTTCTGTCCTGAATTGATCGTTACTCATCTTTCCCCCGATTGGTGGTTGTGTGATTGATGGAAGTGGTCCGGCTCCTCGATTGGCGCCGTTCCTATTTACTTAGACTGCTTCAGGACCCCATTTGGTTCCCTCACAATCCAAAATTGTGCAAAAAATTTTTTCACACGCGGTCTACCTGCACTTTCTTCAGGCTATGGCGGGTTAAACCGTGCGGTGTCGTTTGCCATCGTGCAGGCGGCCAGCTGAATTGTTGTGGGTGCCGTGCGGCTATGGCAACCAATAGAAATCTGGTAGTCATGCTCAGCCCACGCGACCCAGAGTGCTTCCGAACCATCCGGAAGCACGTGACGGTAGCGGATCTTTCCGCCCACACGTTCAAGCAGAGTGAGTTCCGGGTCTTCGGTGATTTCCTGCTCAATCTGTCCCATTACTGCCTCCGTCGGCACCCCGTATAGAGGGTCCACCGCGAATTGGATGCGCAGGTCCGGGTCGGATCCAGTGGCACGCCACATGTCCTCATCGGGCGCGAGGGCGAAGCCCGCGGGAAGTTCAACGCTCAGGCCATCTTGGCTCAGAGTCACGGTTTCAGGCGCAGGCGCAGGCGTGCTGGAGAGCTCTGCGGAAGACTCAGTAGACGTAGAAGGCGAAGCAGAAGGTGACGCAGGCGCAGAAGCCGTGGATGACGATCCCATCACCCGTCCCATGACAAACCAGATCGCCACAGCACACAGCAGAATCACCACCCCAACAACACCGATGAGCAGTAAGTTCACCCGTCGCCCCTTGTCCTGCACATTAAGGGTGAGGCGGGAAACAGTGACGGTGTCCTGTTCGGAGATGGCGGACGCAGGGGTGTCAATAAGCGAGGCTGCTTCCACGTTGTACTCAGTGAGAAGTGCGCGAAGCTCCTTCACGAGGGTGTCCTCCGCGGCGACCTCAATGCGCACGGACGTGGGGTGCTCGGCGAGCAGCCCACGGACGGAGGCGGCGATGTCGGCGGCGGTCGGCTCGTCGAAGCGATGCAAGTTCGCGGCGCCACTGAAGATCGCGCATCCCTCTGCTACCTCGATGCGCAGCACGTGGCGTGGTTGGTGGAGCGTATGGGTCATGGGGTTTCCTCCCTCGCAGCGATCTGGATGGGGCCAGCATTGTCCCCGGCGCGGACGAGAATGCCGCGGCCCGGGTTAAGTGGGATCGGGCGAACACCGAACAGTTGGCCTTCTTCACGGGTGCCGGAGAAGATGACGGCATCGGGCTGCTGGTCGCGCAGTGTGGACATGAATTGGGACATCAGCGCGCGTGCGGCACCACCGAATTTGCGCGCGACGACAATATGCAGGCCAATGTCTTGAGTATGTGGCAGCAAGGGCATGAGGGGTTGGAGGTGTTCGGGCGGGAGGAGCTCGAAGTCGTCGATAAGCAGGTAGATGTCCGGGCCGGTCCACCAGGAACGCGAGGCGAGCTGCTCCGCGGTGACGTCCGCGCCGGGAAGGCGGGCGGTCAGCGTGGCGGCAGTATCCGCGATCGCAGT
>NZ_VXKH01000051.1 GCF_008693065.1 Corynebacterium tuscaniense
CTCAGCCGGCGGCACCACGAGCCCTTCCGGCGGAACCGGCGTGCGCTGGTGCAGCGCCCACCAGGCCACCGCCGCGAGAGCCAACCCACCAAGGGAAGAGAACACGAGTTCGCCGTCAGTGGCCACGGACAAGGTGGGGAAGAAGATAATGAGTAGCACCAGAAGGCCCCAGCCAGTGGTGCGGTCTTCGCGCTCCGCGTCCGTCAGTTCTTCCTTCGGCCGCGAGATCACCTGCGCGGGGCAGGAGGACATGCCAAAGCGTGGCATGAGGAATCCGCACAGGATGTAGGTGAATAGGCCAACACCAAACACGAAAGACAAGGCCACAAACGCCACGCGGATGAGCAAAGCGTCGATACGGTAACGCACCGCGATGCCTTCGCAGATACCGGCGATAACTGCGTTTCCGCCCTGCTTGGAGGGGATGCGGGGAGGGCGGGTGTCCCACATTTCTTTCAGCGTCTCGTTCATGGTTCCAGTATGAAAGGCAGGGGTGCGTAGCGGTATCGGGAATGACCCTGGTTTTTGGATTTCAGGGTTTACCCTGATTCGCGCCGCGAATAAGCATGCGAAGATAAGCGCATGTCCAATTCCAACGAGGAGACCCGTGCTTACCCGCGTTTTGTGCGCGTGGAGCAAGGCCGGGTTGTTGCCGGGGTCGCGGCGGGGTTGTCCGCGCATGTGCGTATCGACGTCACCTGGGTCCGCCTCGCCCTCACCCTCACGTCCTTCCTCGGAGGGATGGGGATTTTGCTGTATGCGGCGCTGTGGGTGTTCAGCCCGGTAGGTGTGCCGCAGCAGCCAGTGATTGACCGCTACCGCGTCGGTGGTGCTGCTCATGCACTCATGATCGTGGGGGCGTTTGCGCTGTGGGCGCTTTCGGCGGGCGGTGGTGGCTGGCTTTTCATCGTGATTGCTCTGGTGGCTCTCGGTGCGGTGTTGGCCTGGCAGGCCTATGACCGTGACATGCGTACCACGGGGTCTGTTGTGCTGTTGGTTTGTGGCGCGGCGTTGGTCATGGTCGGAGTGGTGGTCATCGCGCTGATGGGGGACCGTGGCGGTATCACCGGTGTGATTTTGGCGGTGCTGGCCTCAGTATCCGGTGTAGGCATTCTGGTGGTGCCGCTGATTGTGCGGCTGTTCCGCTCACTCGTGCAGGAACGTGAGGAGAAAGCGGTGGCGGACCAGCACGCTGTTATTGCTGCTCATCTGCATGATTCGGTGCTGCAGACGCTCGCGCTCATTCAGAAGCGCGCGGGTGATGCGGAGGAGGTTGCGCGTCTTGCACGTGGTCAGGAGCGTGAGTTGCGGGCCTGGCTTTATGGCTCCCCTTCGGCTCCCGCGAGCCTCTTTTCTGCCCTTAATGCCGCGGCGTCTGACGTCGACGACATGTTTAACGTGCGCATCCGTCCGGTCACCGTTGGGGAAGATCTAGAGATGAATGCTGGCGTGGAACCCGTCGTCCTGGCCGCCCGGGAGGCGATGGTCAACGCGGCGAAACATTCGGGTGCGACCGCCATCGACGTGTACGTGGAGCACCTTGCGGGTGAGCTCAGCGTGTTCGTTCGCGATCGCGGAACCGGGTTTGACCTTGATGCTATTCCGGAAGACCGGCACGGCATCCGCGATTCCATCACTGGCCGTATGGAGGGCGCTGGCGGCACCGCGGTGGTGAAAACCGCGCCGGGTGAAGGAACAGAAGTGACACTCACGTTGTCGCTGTAAGGTCGAGATCATGCAGCCAGTCCGCGTTTTTCTTGTCGACGATCACTCCGTCTTCCGCTCCGGCGTCCGCGCCGAGCTGGCTAGCGCTACTGGCGCTGCGGCGATTGAGGTCGTCGGCGACGCCGGCACCGTAGCCGAAGCTGTCGCCGGGATCGCGGAGACGAAGCCTGACGTTGTCCTCCTGGACGTGCACATGCCCGATGGTGGTGGCCTCGCCGTGATCACGCAGGCGCCGGGCCCGCAGTATCTGGCGCTGTCTGTGTCCGACGCGGCAGAAGATGTGATAGCACTTATCCGCGCGGGTGCCCGAGGGTACGTGACCAAGAACATCGACGGCCCGGAGCTCGCCGAAGCCGTGGTGCAGGTGCATGGTGGGGATGCCTACTTCTCGCCGCGTCTTGCCGGGTTTGTTCTTGATGCTTTTGCTTCGGCTGGGGTCGTGGAGGATCCGGTTGGGGAGCCAGAGAAGGTGGGGGAGGGGGAGATTGCGGATAAGCTCACGCGCCGGGAACTTGAAGTGCTGCGGTTGTTGGCGCGTGGCTACACGTATAAGGAGATTGCGGCGGAGCTCTTTATCTCTGTGAAGACGGTGGAAACGCACGCGTCGAATGTGCTGCGCAAGACGCAAACATCGAACCGCTACCAGCTGACGCGTTGGGCGTCGCGCCACTCGCTGGATTAGAAAGCATTTTCGACCAGGGGGATTGACCGGATTGTTGACGCGGAGCATAATGATCCGCGTGAGTGGAACAAGTGTTCGCAAGGTTGATCTGGCTGCCATGCCGCTTGCTTCCTCGCGCGCGGAACAAATCGCGCAGCTTCGCGCCCAGATTTCGCAGATGGGAGGGGGTGCACGAGAGGGAAGTGTTGTCCAGGGTGTTGGCCTTCTTCCTATCGACGGGCCTCTGGGCGCCGTCCTGCCTGGTGGCGGTCTCTCACGTCGCGCAGTCACACACGTGAGCGATACACCTGGGCTGGTGGTGGAGATGCTACGCCACGTTACGTCCGCCGGTGGGCACGCGGGCGTGGTGGGGTGGTCGGAGCTGTCCTACGCCGCACTGCCGGTAGCGAGCCTGGAGCGCATTATTGCGGTGCCGGACCCTGGCGCAGATCCACTGGGGGTGGCCGGGGTGCTGGTGGAAGGTCTTGACCTGGTGGTTTTTCGTTCCCCGGCCACGTTGGAACTGTCACCGGTGCAAGCCCGGCCGCTGCTGGGGAAGCTGCGTAAGGGTCATGCCGCGCTCATACTCGTGGGGGCGACGGTGCCGTCTCCGGCCCTTGCATTGACAGGGGAGGTGGTGGGCTTTCACGGCATTGGTCGCGGTACCGGACGGATCGTGGGGATGGATGTGCGGGTGCGGGTCACACAGAAGAACACGCGCCCGACATCAGCGGTGGTCACGGTGGGTGAAGTGCCGGCTCCTGCTTTGCGGGTGGTGCGGTAGATGCGTGTGGCGGCCGTGTGGTTTCCGGATTGGCCGATCCAGGCGGCGCGGCTCGATGCGGGGGATGAGCTGGCGGAGCCGCTTGCGATCGGTGCGCATCATCGCATCAAGGTGGTCTCGCATGAGGCGCGCAAGCTGGGTGTTCGGCGTGGGATGAAGGTGCGCCATGCGCAGTCCGTGTGCCCGGATGTGACGGTCGTGGGGGATAATCCGGACCGGGATGGTCGCATGTTTGCTGCGCTCGCCGCGAGTTTTGATGATGTTGCCGCCTCCGTGGAGGTTCTGCGTCCAGGGCTTGTCGTCGTGGATATCGCCGCCGCGGGCACCTTCCACGGGAGCGAGGAAAAAGCGACCGAAATGCTTATCGACGCCGCCTCCCGCCCCGGCATCGACCCCCTCACCGGCGTGGCCGACGAGATCGCCACTGCCGTCATCGCTGCCCGTGTCTCGGCGGTGGTCCCATCGGGTGAGTCGGCGGCCTTTCTGTCTAGGGTGCCTCTGCGGATGTTGGTTGCGGAGACGAGTCTGGGGGTGGACGCAGACACCGTCGCCGCTTTGGGGCAGCTGGGGGTGAGCACGCTGGGGGAGCTCGCCGCGCTGCCCTCTACTGCCGTGTCCACGCGTTTTGGGCGGGCGGGGCTGCATTGTCATCGCATTGCGTGTGCGGCGTCGGATCGGCGAGTGGCGCCGGAGATTCCGTCGGTGGACTTAAGCGTATCGGTGACCCCGGAAGACCCGATCGAACGTGTTGATGCCGCTGCCTTCGCCGCCCGCGCATTGGCAGCGAGCCTGCATGAACGTCTTGCGAATGCTGGTCTGAACTGCCTCCGCCTCAAAGTGAGAGCGGAAGTGGATGGCGGGCAGATCGTGGAACGGACCTGGCGCACTCGGTCCGCCTTGACGGAAGACGCCACGGCGGACCGAGTGCGCTGGCAACTCGATGGTTGGTTGACGCATGGCGGGGCAGGGGCGATCACCTCCCTGATCCTTGAACCGCTAGAGGTGGCGCAGCCAGATTCGGCAGGACAATTGTGGGGGCATGGTCCTACTGCGGGAGATGATCAGGTGCGTCGGGTAGCGGAGCGCGTGCAATCGCAACTCGGGATTGATGCGGTGGTGCAGCCACGACTCGTCGGCGGGCGCGGCGTGGTGGAACGTGTTGCCCTCGTGCCCTTTGGGGAGCATGGTCCTGAGAACAGCAACGCCGCCGCCACCTGGCCCGGGGCGATCCCGCAGCCACTACCGGCGCGTATCGGTGGTGGGCTCAACCACCCAGCCTCACGAGTAAAAATGATTGACGCGCAGGCCACCCCCATCGGCGTGACCGCAGAGGCGCTGCTCACCGCCCCGCCCTATGCCTTGAGCTGGGGTGACAACAAATACCTCATTACGGGCTGGGCGGGACCATGGCCTGTGGACGCCGGATGGTGGGAAGGCGCACCTCACAAAGTCGCGCGCCTCCAAGTGGTGGGATGTACACCGCACGATCAGAAACCGGTGGGCTGGCTCCTTATGTGGTCGCAGCAGCAGTGGCGGATCGAGGCGATGTATACCTAGGCGTACCTACCGCGTGGCGTCGATAATGATGCGCGTGGGATTGTGCAGCGTCACCACACCGTATGGGCTTCGGGAGTTCAAGCCCACCACGACCTGGGTACGGCCCGCAGACGTACCGGCGTTGACCACCTCAGCTACCGTGCCGGATGTGCCGGCGCCACCGCTGACGCGTTCAGGGGCGGAGGTCTCAGCGCCAACATCGGAAGGGAACACGGTGCCATCAATCGAGACGTTGAGGAACGCCGAGCCCTTCACCTTCAACGGTTGCCCGGTGGACCCCTCCACGGGGGAGGAAACATAGTCGGCGAACCAGCCGGGCTCGCCGTCGCCGCTCAACGTGATGGTCACGCGGTCAAAATCACCATGACTTTTCACGTCCATATCAGTCACCGCGAGGCGAGCAGGCGCTGTAGGGCGAGTGGTCTTAGGGGAAGGATTCACCGGCCCCAACGGCTCGCGTTCTTCTGGAGACATGGTGGTTACTGCGCCACCAGTGCCGGCGACGATGTTGCCCTGTTGGGTACCGGAGGCGTCGTCAAGCGTGCACCCGGCGAGCACAAAAGCAACCGTGCATAAAGCAGTGGCGCATGCGAGCCTCGGTGCAGTCATGCGAACAACCCTAATAACAACCGTGAAAACACAAAAATAAAATCGCCCCAATCCGCAGATTGAGATCAAACTGTTGTACACACTACAGCTCACGGCGAAGATAGGTTACCCTTAGTGCCATGCCTGCCGATTCCTTCACTTTGTGCTCCGACGTTGAGGTGGAGCCGCTTCCCGGGACGGCAAAACAGGCCAGGGTGTACGTCCTCTTCGAAGAGCCGGGCCCATGGAGCCACGACGTCCTGGACGGTGACACTTTCGGTGCGGAGCTCACCGCGAAGCTCAAAGCGCATCTGAAGAAGTATGATGCGGCACTCCAGCTCATCCGCCACCCAACGCGTGAAGGGCGAGTGATTGAATCGCACCACCTGTACCTGGTGTTTTCCGACATTGGGTTGACTGAGGTGCTGCACGTTGATGGTCCGGAAGCGATCCTGGACCTTGATTTGTCGGGCCCGGGGCTCAACGGCGGTCAAGCGCGCATCAATCCGCTGCTTCTGGTGTGCACGCACGCGAAGCGTGACCGTTGCTGCGCGGTGAAGGGGCGTCCGCTGGTGGCGGAACTGGAGCGCCGTTACCCGTTCAAGCGCACGGGTGATGTGGTGTGGGAGACCTCGCACGTGAAGGGGCACCGTTTCGCGCCGGCGCTGCTGCTATTGCCGTGGGGTTACAGTTTCGGTCGCATGAACCTGGAGGCGACGGAGGCCATGTTGGCTGCGGCAATGCGTGCGCAGTACTTTGTGCCCGGCAACCGTGGGAGCGGCTTGATGTCGCCGCCCGCGCAGGCCGCGGAAGTTGCGGTTGCCGCGCACCTTCAGCGCGAGGGCAAGGATGTGTCCTACGGGCAGTTCTCCGTCGCATCAGAAGATGTCAGTGAGGACCATGCGAGCATCGTGCTTATCGACGAATCCACAGGTCACACCTACCACGTCACCCTCTCCACCCACGCTGTCTCCGGCGTGATTTCCTCGTGTGGCGATGAGCCGAAGCAGGGGCGCTACTGGCGGGTGGATTCGCTGGAGCACGTCGAGGAATTTCAGAGGTAACAAAGCAGCGTGTCGCCCACAGAGTCCACAACGTGGTCGGTGGCGGACTGCACATCGGCGGGGGAGTAGGGGACGCTGTCATGTCCCTCTGGGGAATGCATGAAAACTTTCCCTAAAACTGTGTCGCAGCTCTCAATTTGCTTGTATTGTGTGTTTCCAGACAAAAATGAAGGACGTTCATTTTTGCTGATCATGAGAGGAGTATGCACATGGAAAAGCACGATGGGGCAACCCGTAAGGTTGGGTACCTTTGCGATACGTTGTTCTTTTGGCATGACACCGGAACCGGGGGAGATGAACCGTCAGATCCACGCAAGGGCTTGCAGCCCGTAAACCGTCACTACTCGGCGCCGGAGCCTAAAAAACGACTGCATGAACTCATCCAGGTTTCGAGGCTTCGTGATCAAATCGTTGATTTGCGAGCTCGTCCCGCAACAGATGAGGAAATTCTGCGTGCACACTCTGCCGAGCACCTCAAAAATATGGAGCTGCAGTCTCAGCTTCCGAAAGGTGGCGATTGCGGAGATGGAGGATCACCTTTCGGGCACAACGCGATTGACATTGCTCGTTTATCGGCTGGTGGAGCGATCGTCGCTATGGAATCTGTTTTGAGCGGAGATACTGATTGTGCGTACGCGCTGATCAATCCCCCGGGACACCATGCTGAGCGTGATCGAAGTTTAGGCTTCTGTTTGTTCAACAACGCATCGATCGCGGTGGCTCACGCTAAGGAAAAGTGGGGTTTGGAACGGGTCGCAATCGTGGATTGGGATGTTCATCACGGCAATGGGTCGCAGGACATCTGGTGGACAGACCCGAGTGTGTTGACCATCTCTATCCATCAAGATCGTAACTTTCCGGTCGATTCAGGATTTGTCGATGAACGGGGTGGTGGTGAAGGTCTCGGCCATAATTTCAACATTCCGCTGCCACCCGGATCTGGCAACATCGTGTATGAACATGTGGTGGAAAATCTGGTTCGCCCTGCACTTGAGCAATTTCAGCCTGAATTGATTCTTGTGAGCTGTGGATATGATGCTGCAATGCAGGATCCGCTCGGCAGAATGATGGTTACTACCTCGGGTTTCAAGCGTATGACTGCGTTGATGATTGAGACCGCAAACAAGGTGTGCGATGGGCGTCTCGTTTTTGTGCAGGAAGGTGGGTATTGCCAGTATTACGTGCCATTCTGTGGCCTTGCGACGATGGAAGAATTAGTCGGGGCTGATTCAGGTTTCAGTGACGGGTATGCTGCCATCGTCGAGGGGCAGATTCGTACGGAGATTACGGCTGAGCAGCAGGCCGCGATTCAATCGGCACATGATGCGCACTTTTCGTCGGATGAGAGCGGTGGGAAAGTCGGATGAGTGGGTCAAATAAGAACCTTTTGAAGACTCACAATGTGGTCTTTCTTGTTGTTGCAGCGGCTGCCCCATTGACTGTTGTGTCGGCAGGCGCGACTGCAGCGTACGCGACTTCAGGGATGTCAGGTGTCCCTCTCGGCTACCTGATTTGTGGTGTGCTCGTTGCTCTTTTCGCGGTTGGCTTTTGTGCGATGGCGAAAGAAATTCCCAATACTGCAGCATTTTTCTCATATGTATCAGCAGGCCTAGGACGAAGTCACGGGTTGGCAGCATCCTGGTTGGCCCTAGTTTCATATCTGGCCATGCAGGTGGCGCTTTACAGTTTATTCGGTTTCACCGTCAATAGTCTGCTCGGCAGTGTGGGGGTGGAAGTACCGTGGTGGTTGTGCACGATGGGGGCGATCGCACTGGTCGCTGTGCTTGGAGTGAATTCCGCGGATACGACATCCAAGTTACTCGGTATTTTGTTGACTCTGGAATTTCTAGCAGTATCGATATTTTGTGTTGTGGCGCTGAGGAATCCAGCAGACGATATCGGCGTCACCACACTTATGCCACAAGCACTCTTGGGGGCCGGAACAGGTACAGCGCTAGCGTTCACCATCGCCGGATTTATGGGGATTGAGAGTACAGCGATGTACTCGGAGGAAACCCACAAGCCAAAGACAACGATTCCACGGGCAACGCTGATCGCGATCGGTGTTATCTCTGCCTTCTACGCGTTTTCTTCTTGGAGTATTGCCCAGAGCGCGGGAGAGAGCAGTATTGTCAGCGCCTCTCAAGAGCAGGGCGCAGATCTCTTCTTTAACTTTCTCGCAGCACACGGTTTGGAAGGGGTTGTTCCGCTGATTCGAACGCTGCTTGCTACGTCGCTTTTCGCTGCGGTGACTTCATTCCATAACACGATTGCTCGATACTTGATGGCGTTGGGGCGCGAGCAGGTCATTTGGAAACGACTTGGCGGGGTATCCAGTAAAGGGGCACCAGTAAATGCGTCTCTGGCGCTGTCGGGTTTTGTAACGGCAGTTGTTCTTGGATTCAGCCTGATCCAGGCACTGATTGGTTACAGTAAGGGCTTCCCAGCGGATATTTTGTTCTCGTGGCTGAGCGCGGCGGGCGGTTTTGGCTTGGTGTTCCTTTTCCTTGTGACCAGCATTTCGGTGATTCTTTACTTCAAGAAGAATCAGAACATGTACAACTTGTTTGTCACGCTTGTGGCGCCTGTCATAGCAACTGTTGGCTTCGGGGTTGTGTTCGTGCTCATTCTATTGAACTTCAATGTGCTGATCGGTAGCGATGATTTGTGGTATCTCGTGTTTATCGTGCCGAGCATTGTTCTGCTTTGTGGCGTTGCAGGGTATGCACGCGGTGAGTACCTACGTAAACATAATCCTCGTATATATGAGAACATTGGCTCGGGAAAGTCGCCGACAGTATCTGAAGATGAAAAGTTTGAAGCTGTGCGAGTATAGAAAGATATGCTCTGACGCGTCCTGTCGGTCAAAATGATGAAAAGTGCCGTGAATGAGCTTCACGGCACTTTGCTATTGGTGGCTTCGGATATTTTCTTTCCCTAGCGGCGCATCACCTTCGCCGAGAGCCAGTTCCCCAGCAGCTGGGCGAGCTGCACGATGATCACGATGGTGATCACCGCCACCCACGTCACTGCCGGTTGGTAGGCGCGGTAGCCGTAGACGATGGCGAAGTCACCCAGGCCGCCGCCACCGATGTAGCCGGCCATCGCGGACATGTCGATCACCGCGATGAAGATGAAGGTGTAACCCAGGATCAGTGGGCCGAGAGCCTCCGGGATGATCACGGTGCGGATGATGCGCCACGGGCCAGCGCCCATCGCGCGGGCCGCTTCGATCACACCGGGGTCGATTGCCACGAGGTTTTGCTCCACGATGCGGGCCACAGTAAACGTGGCGGTCACGCACATGACAAAGGTCGCGGCTTCACGGCCAATCGTCGTGTCCACCACCGCGAGGGTGACGGAGTAGAGCATCGCGATCATGATGATGAACGGGATCGGCCGGAAGAAGTTCACCAGGATGTTCAGTACCCAGTAAATCGGCCGGCTCTGCAGCACTCCGCCGACGCGGGTGGTGTAGAGGAACAGGCCCAGAATCATGCCGAAGAACCCGCCGACAATCATGGTGATGGTCACCATGAACAGCGTGTCCAGTAGTGCCTGCCAGTAGGTGGGGCCGAGGCGATCCCAGTCCACGCCGGCTGCAAGAAGTGTTTCGATCATTTAGGCCACATCTCCTTGCCTGTCGGTGATTTCGTGGATGTGCGTGGTGGTTTGCATCGTGTGGAAGAATTCGTCGATAGCTGCATTATCGCCGGTGAGGCGGACGGTCATTTTGCCGAAGGAGTGATCCTGCAGCGTGGTCACGGAACCATGCACGACGTCGAGGCCCACGCCTTCTTCCTGCAGTTTCGCGGCCGCGGAGAAGAAGCCGGAGTTCGCGGTGAGGTCCACGGTGAACAGGCGCCCTTCGCCCGAGTGGAGTAGTTCCCGCTCCTCGCTTTTCGACGGAGTGTTCCTCAGCGACGTCGCCACAAACCTCTTGGACACATCCGTTTGTGGGTTGGAGAAGACTTCGTAGACGGAGCCATGCTCCACGACCTTGCCATTTTCCATCACAGCGACCTTGTCGGCGATGGCGCGGATGACATCCATTTCGTGGGTGATAACCACGATGGTGATGCCGGTTTGTTCATTGACCTTCTTCAGTAGGTCAAGGACTTCTTGGGTGGTTTCGGGGTCGAGGGCGGAGGTGGCTTCGTCGGCAAGCAAAAGCGAGGGGCTTGTGGCGAGCGCACGAGCGATGCCCACCCTTTGCTTTTGTCCACCGGAAAGCTGCTCCGGGTAGTTCGTGCCACGGTCAGAAAGGCCGACGAAGTCGAGCAGTTCCGCCACGCGGGCTTTGCGCTCGGCGCTGCTCATGTCAGTCATCTTGAGTGGGTATTCAATATTGCCTGCCGCGTTGAGCGAGCTAAACAGGTTGAACTGTTGGAAGATCATGCCAATGGAACGGCGCGCGGCACGCATCTGCTTCGCGGGCATACCCACAATGTCCGTTCCATCCAGCAAAATCTGCCCCGATGTCGGGGTATCCAGCCCGTTGATCATGCGGACCAGAGTGGACTTGCCGGCACCCGAGTAACCGATCACGCCCAGGATCTCCCCCGGCTCGACAGTCAGACTGACGCTGTCAAGAGCGACAACATCCGTGCCCTTCTTCGAGCGGAAGACCTTGTTTACGTCCCGGAATTCGATCCGGGTGCCAGTGCGAGACATAGAGGTTTACTTCTCGTTCTTTGCGTCTTCGACGAGGCGGTCGAGGATCTTGTTCAGCTCATCCTTGGACTTCTTCACCTGAACGGCGGTGCCGTTGGAGTCCTCATTCAGAGCCTCGGTGACCTCAGGGGTCTGCCAGAGCTCAACGAGCTTGTCGTAGGTCGGGTTGTCAATGTCTTCTGCGCGGACAGCGAAGATGTTGATGTACGGCTCAGCCAGCTCAGAGTTCGGGTCGTCGGCTGCGACAGCAGTGGATGCGTCGATGCCAGCGCGGGAGAGCCAGTTGTTGTTGATGATCGCCGGGTCACCCTGGTTGTAGGCAGTCGGAGTCTGGGAAGCATCAACCGGGGTGACCTCAACCTTGGAAGCATCCTTGTCAATATCAGCCGGGGTCGGGTTCAGTGGGTCAGTGCCTTCCTTGACCTTAACCAGGTCAGCCTGGACGAGCACGTTGATCGCACGGCCCTGGTTGGAGGGGTCGTTCGGGATAGCAACCTTCTCGCCCTCGATGCCGTCGAGCGAGTCATGGTCCTTCCAGAACAGGCCGAGGGTGTTGATCTCAGCGGAACCGATGATGCGCAGATCCTTGCCCGAAGAAGCCTTGTACTGAGCCAGGTACAGGATGTGCTGGAACTTGTTCAGGTCAAGCTGGCCCTCAGCCAGCGCCGGGTTCACCGGGGTGTACTCGGTGAAGGGGACCAGTTCCAGGTCGATGCCTGCTTCCTTGGCCTTGTCAAGGAAAACAGACCAAGCTTTCTGATCAGAGTCGGTCGTACCGATGCGCACGACCTGGTTCTCATCGTCCTTCGGAGCGGCGTTGTCGGTGGAGTCAGAGGAGCATGCAACCAGCCCAGTAGCTGCCAGAATGGAAGCTGCTGCGGTTGCGATAACACGGTTGAGGCGCATGTCGCGTCCTGCACTTTCTTAGTCGGGGTTGAAGTGTCTGGGAAAATCTATCACCGTGTGTACCGCTTAGTCTAGTTCCGGCCTCATTCATTGCTTTCCGGCGAATATAATCAAACGTTCGTTCGGTTTATGGTGTCGAATGTGTGTACGATAGGCGCGTGCGATTCAATGGTGGCAAAGCATTGTCCTGGGCGCAGCTGGAACGCATCCTCTCCGGCCGCCCCGGGCCTGCCGTTGTGCCTGTTGACCGGCTTGAACAGTTTGAACGGGGCTCGCGTTCCACTCCCGCGGGCCGGCGCCGCAGCGGGGCGATTCCCTTCGCAGAACTCCACGCCGCATCCACCTACAGTTTCCTCAGTGACACTGGTGGTGCCAGTGAGCCAGAGGAGTTGGTGGCCCGCGCCCACGAACTCGGCTTGAGTGCCCTTGGCCTGCTGGACCGCGATGGCTTCTACGGGGCGGTGAAATTCGCCGAAGCAGCCGCGGAGGTAGACCTGCCCACGGTGTTTGGTGCAGAGCTCAGCCTGCCCCACGCACCGCTACCGGTGATTGCTCGCGGGGCGGAAGGCTACCGGCGCCTGTCGCACCTCATGGCTGGGGCGCACATGGCCTCAGGCGAGAAAGGGGTGGTGCACTACCCGCCACTGCCGGAGATGGCGGCAGCACTCGCTGGTACCTGCATCGTGTTGGCGGGCTGGCGGTGGGTAGATCACCTGGATGAACTCGTGGAATGCTTCGGCGTGGCCAACGTGGTCAAAGAATATGAGGCCACGATGCTGCCGGAAGATGCAGACCGCCATACCATCCTTCGTGCCGTCGGCCCGCCTGGTCTGCGGGAAATCCTGACCGCTGCCCCCGGTGCCGCCACCCGGGACGGGGCAAGGGTGGCGGGGGCGAAGAGGGCGTTGGGGCGTCGAAAAGCAATCAGCGCGGCATCCGCGGACCTGCACCCGATGGGCGCGCCCTGGTTACGCTCGGGCGAGCAACTCGCGGCGATGATGCCCGACGACACGGCGATGATCGCGGAGGCCGTG
>NZ_VXKH01000052.1 GCF_008693065.1 Corynebacterium tuscaniense
GGGCTTCCTCATCAGCGCAGCCCACGAAGGTCAGCGTGCCGCGCGGGCGTTGCGCGGCCTGGGCCACTTCGCGCGTCACCGTAGCCATCGCCGCGGTAATGAACAGCATGTCCATTGCGCCACGCCCGTAGATTCGTCCGTTCTCAATCTCCGCGCCGAAGGGGTCCTTCGTCCATTTTGGCTTATCGACGGGCACCACATCCGTATGCCCCAACAACGTCAACGGTTCCGCCTCGGGGTCCGTCCCTTCGACGGTGAACGCAACGGAAACGCGACCGGGGTGCGGCTCAAAACGCTGCACTTTCACGTCGGTGCCGGCGAAGAACTCCTCTAGGGTCTCAGCGTTGCGTACCTCCTGGCCGGAATCGGGGGTGAGGTCGTTGACGCAGGCGTTGCGGATGAGTTGGCGTAGCAGATCAATGGTGGTTTGTTCAGTCAACCTTTGCCTCCTTGAGATAGTCGGCGACCTGGGTGAGTGCCTCTTGGCAGTCTTCCTCGGAGCCGTCGAGGGATCGGGCGGCGATGGCGATGCCGTACGTGGTCTCATCAATTGTGGTGAAGCCGAATTGGCGGGTGTGCCATGATCCGTCGTCGGCGTCGGACCAGCCACCTTTGAATGGCACATTATCGAGTTGGCCGAGGCCGTAGCGATGTTCGTCCACAATTTTATGCATATCGGCGATCACCGGGTTATCCTCCGGCACCGCCGCCAACTGGTACCCATACCGTGCCTGACCAGGCAACGTCCATGCCGTGGTGCCCCACGCGGGCTGAGGCTTCACCGTCACACCACTCTTAGCTATTTCCTCCGACACCAGCCGGCTCGCATCCGCAGCCGACCCAAGGCAGCCCCAGAGTTGGTCGGTGGCATCATTATCCGACCATTCGATGGCCGCCTCCGTGAGCTTCTCTAACGCTTTTTCCCCGTACGAGCAGTGTTTTTGCGCCACCAGCGCAATGGGAACCTTGATGGTGGACCAGGCCGGCATGACACCCACTGAACCAGCAGTTATATCCTGCGTACCGTCAAAAACGGCCACGCCCACCTGGACATCCAGCTGCTCCTCAATCTCGGCCACGTTCTCATCCAGATCACTCAGATCTAGGTGTGGCCCATCAGAGAGAGCCACTACTGGCCCCATTTCAGGCATTGATGGCCCCGCCAGATATGAGCAGCCACTCACAGTTACCCCAACCGCAATGAACGCGCACGCCAGCGCCGCACACCGTTTATTCACACCGAGGATCTTATAGGGTGGGGGGACATGGGGCAGTTGGATGTAGTGGGTGGTGTTGGTGAGGCCGTCGATAAGCTAAAAGAGCTGTATGCGACGTCCTGCGAGCGTGCGCGTGAATGCGTGGCCACCGGCGACTATGCGCGCTACAACGAGGTGCTCTACCCGAAAATCGCGGTGCGCATCACCCAGTGGCGGCCGATCGACCGCTCCCAACCTTTCGGCTACGTCGATGAGGCCGGCACCTACTCCGCGGTGATCTCACGGCCCGACATGATGGAGTCCTACCTGCGCCACCAGCTCGAATGCCTGGCCGCCAACTATCCATGCGAGATTTCCGTCGGTTACTCCGACGTAGGCATCCCGCCGGAATACATCCGCGGCCACGGCCCCGTCAGCGAAGCGCGCCGCACCGACATCCCACGCCCCACGCTTGACGACGTCCACGATGCAATCATCGACGGCGACTGGGACGCCTTCCACGCCTCCGAAAAACCCCTCTTCCACTTCGGCCCCCAACGCTTCGACATCGCCTGCGAACGCATCGAGCATTACACCGGCATCGACGTGGAGTCCGTGCAGCGCTACATCCTGTTCACCAACTACGACATGCACACCCGCGAATTCGTGCGCTTCGGCCTGAACGAACTCGCGCGAGAGGGCACCCGGTACACCGCCCTGCTCCTGCCAAACGGCCGCCGTATCACCCCCGCCGACGTTTTGGACGTTGATGCGGTGGCTGCTGACGTGACCTCGAGCTACCAAATGCCGCGCTACGACCTGGTGGCGGAGAATAATTCCGGCGTCACCATGATCAACATTGGTGTGGGGCCGTCGAATGCGAAGACCATCACGGACTGTTTGGCGGTGCTCCGCCCCGAGTGCTGGATCATGATCGGGCACTGCGCCGGCCTGGACGCCCGCATGCGGATCGGGGACCTCATCCTGGGCAACGCCTATGAGCGGCGCGACCACGTGCTGAACAACCACATTGAACGCGAGCTGCCCATTCCGGCGATCCCGGAGATTCAGCGGACACTAGAGAAGGCCGTGAAGCGGATCTACGGGGATGAGGAGCAGGCCCTCATGCGCACCGGCACGGTGCTGTCCACGGATGACCGCAACTGGGAGTGGCAGACCCCACGGGACCTGTGGGCGTGGCTGCGGGGATCGACGGCGGTGGCGGTGGACATGGAGTCTTCCACCATCGCCGCGAATGGCTACCGCTACCGGGTGCCGTATGGGACGTTGTTGGCGGTGTCGGATCTGCCCCTGCATGCGGTGCCGAAGTTGCCGGCCGCGGCCCAGGCCTTCTACTCCAACTCGAAGGAGGCACACGTCATGTGTGCCGTGCGGACGATGGAACGGTTGGCTAAAAATCCGGAGCGATTGCGGACACGTAAGTTACGTCGGACACAAGGAGAGGTCCCGTTCCGCTGAGCTTACCGACGTTTCCCCTTCCCACCGGGTATGTTTTCCACTGTGAGAACCGGTGAGAAGCGCAGTGTAAAACAAATCGCGGGACAGGCAACGGTGGCGTGCGTGCTGCTTGTTGCCTGCGGGGTGATTGTGTACCGGTACTGGGCGAATTTTGCCGAGTACAACAGCGTGTTCAAGACAGACATTCCCCTTGACCTGTGGATCTACCTGCGTGGCGGGGAGCGTGTCATCACGGGGGAGGCACTCTACAGCGGGAACATTATTTTTGACCTGCCGTTTACCTACCCGCCGTTTTCAGGGCTGTTGTTCTCGTGGCTGGGCGTGCTCGACGACATTGTGGTGACGGTGCTGTGGCACACCATGTCGATTGTGTGCACCCTGGTGGTTTTGTGGTTGTGCTTCGCGCGACTGGGGGTGAAGATGACGCCGGCGTTCGCAATCATCCTCCCCGCTTTGGCTGCTTTCTTCCTCTTGGGTACGGAGCCGATGCACGCCACCTTGTTCTGGGGCCAGGTGAACATCCTGCTCATGCTGTTGGTGTGCTTGGATTTCCTGCCGAGTAGGTACCGGCTGCCTGGTGTCGGGGTGGGTTTGGCCGCTGGGATTAAGCTGACGCCGGCGTTTTTCGGATTGCTGTTTTTGGTGCAGCGGCGCTGGGCGGCGGCTTTCGGGAGTTTTGTCACGTTCCTTGTCACCGTCGCCGTCGGTTTCGTCGCAGTGCCGGACGCGAAGGCCTTCTGGACAGACGCCATGTTCTCCTCCGACCGCGTCGGTGACCACTCGAATCCGGGGGCGCAGTCCATCAAGTCGGTGCTGGTGCGCGACTTTGGCATCGAGTCCGGCGCGGTGTGGCTGGCGTTGGCCCTTGTCACTGTGGCGTTGGTGGTGTGGGCTGCGTGGCTGGCGGTGCAGCGCGATAACGTGCCCATCGCTATTGGCCTGGTGGGGCTGGGTGCGTGCCTTGTTTCACCATTTTCCTGGTACCACCACTGGGTATGGATTCTGCCTTTAGGCGTGGCCATCCTCGTCGGGGTGAATCAGGCCGCAGCGCGTGTCATGCCGGCGCAGCTCGCAGGGCTGGTGTCCTGTCTGGTCTTGTTCCTCGTGATGGTGCCGTTCGCGGCGACGAACATTGAACCCATCGTGGGTAAACCGCGCGCTGCCCTGTACGTGTTTGCGGGGCTGGCGCTGATCATTGGGTACATCCTCTACGCGAAGGTCCTCGCCCACCTTGCCGCCAAAGGCGCCGCCACAAGCGACGCTAAGAGCGATGCCGATAGCGACATCACAAGCGACGCTAAGAGCTCTTCCCAAAGTGCTGAACCGGTGCTTGGCGAGCCACTACGCTAGGGCGCATGCTGTATAGCTTTGAAGGCGCATACCCGGTTATTCACCCGACGGCGTTTGTGGCGAAGGAAGCTACGATCATCGGCAACGTCACCATCGGCCCAGACGTCGCGATCTTTCCTGGCGTGGTCATCCGTGGTGATGTTGGCGCCATCCACATCGGTGCCCGCACCAATGTCCAGGACGGGAGCGTCATCCATGTCCAAACGGACACGGAGAACGTGATCGGGGAGGACGTGACCATCGGCCACCTTGCCATGGTCCACGGGGAGCGCATTGGCAACGGCACCCTCATCGGCATGGGCGCGACCGTTCTCGCGTACTCCACGATTGGTGCCGGCTGCATTATTGGGGGTGGGGCGGTGGTCCTTGAGGGCCAGGAGATCCCGGACGGCTCCCTCGCCGCCGGTGTCCCCGCCAAGATCCGCCGCGACGTCAGCGCAGACGAGCGCGCCGGGCTGATCACGCATGCGACGAAGTATGTGGACCTAGGGCGTCGTCACCGTGAGGGGCTCGCGGAGTACCAGGTCTAGGGCCACTGCGCGGGCAATATCGCGCACCATTTCGCGGTGCGTGGGAATCATCCGTAGGGACGCTTCTGGCAGGGCGGAGCGGACGGAGCGGGCGAAGAGGGAGGGGGCCAAGGGGTCGTCGATAAGCGCGGAGCCTGCGATAACCAGCGCGGGAGTGGAGTGCTCCTTCATGAGACCTGCGGCGAGTGCGCCAAGTTGCTGTGCGCGCGCATCAAGCTTCTTGCGTAACGACGCATCCCCCTCCGCCACCCTCACCGCATCCACCAACGTCTGGCCGCCGAGTACCCCACGGGTAGTCAGATCTGGCCGATCCACGGCGATGGGCAGCACCCCCTTGTCCTGGGTTACCGCCGCACCGATCGAGTCGTCTGCGAACAAGGCCATCATCGGCGCGCCATCCACCGTCAGCGCAGACTGGATTTCCGAGCCGATGATCGCGGCCACCGCCGACGTCACCTGAACTGGCACGGAGAACTGCTCCCGCATTTCGGAGCCGAAAGGTGCATCCTTCCACCCCAAGTTCGGCGCGTTGACCACGCCGTCGGGGCTGACGCTACCGGACGTGGTCACCCCCACCGTGGCCAGCGGGCGCCCCAGGTCCGCCATGAGGCGGTTGAGCCCGGCCATGATGTGCTGGATGAAGTCATCCTGGCTCATGTCGGCGACGTGGATGTCCAGTTCGGAGTCGCGGATAGTGCGGCCTTTGATGTCAAAGAGCGCGGCGTAGGTGGAGCCAGTGCCCACGGCGATGCCTGCGTGGATGGCCTGCGTGTCTGTGAGTTCAAGCGGGATGATCGGACGGCCGCGGCCCTGGGAGCGGGTGAGATCCGTGCGCTCGGTGACGTATCCGGCGCCGATGAGCGCGGCGATGGCCCGGGTGACGGTGGGCTGGGAGAGGCCGGTTGCGGTGACGAGCTCACTGCGCGAGGTCACCTGGTTGAGCCGCACGAGGTGGAGGCATTTCGCCGTCGGGTTGTGCGGGCGCGAGAAGGCAGACCATTGAGTTGTCATGGTGAATATATTACGGCCTACCTAGTCAAGGTTGGCTATCAGTGCGGGCAGCGCTTTCGCTGCCGTGTCCACAAGAGTGACGGTGGCGAGCGGTGTGAGGTCGGTTTCCATGGGTGTGACCTCGATGATGGGGGTGCCTTGTTCGTGGGCGAGGCGGGGGAGTCCGGCGGCGGGGTAGACCACTCCGGAGGTGCCCACGATGACTACGAGGTCGGCCTCCACCATGCGCCGCTCCGCCTCGTCCCATTCGTGGGCGGGGAGGGGTTCGCCGAACCAGACGACGCCGGGCCGGATGAGGTTGCCGCACAGGGGGCATTGCGGGGGGTGCAGCTTGTCTGTGGGCTCCTCCGGCAAGGACACCTTCCCCTTGTAGGGGCGCGAGCAGATGGAGCAGCGGAAGGCGAAAAGCGAACCGTGAAGGTGGACCACATCGGAGGAGCCGGCACGCTCGTGGAGGTCGTCGATGTTCTGTGTGGTCACGGTGAGGGGGGTATGCGTGGCCCATTTCGCGAGTGCCAGGTGCCCGGCGTTGGGTTGTGCTTGGCTGGCGAGGCGGGCGCGCCAGAGGTACCAGGCCCACATGGTGTCGGGGTCTTTGGCCCAGGCGTCGATGGATGCCATGGCGGTGGGGTCGACGTTTTCCCAGATGCCGGTGACGGCGTCGCGGTAGGTGGCTAGACCGGAGTCGGCGCTCATGCCGGCACCGGTGAACACTTCGACGCGGTGGGCGCGGTCAACGAGTTCACGGGCACGATCAAGGGCGCTGGCACGTGTGTTCATGGGGCTCACTCTAATGCGGGGGATGACCGGTACACTCTTCTTTTATGAGTTCACCGGAGCGGCAGCCGTCCCTGCTTGATGCTACCTGCGAGGACTTTGTGTATGACCTTGCGGAGCTTTCGCCTACTGTGGCTACGACGTTGGGTATCCCCGGGCATGATGACCAGTTGCAGGATTTCTCCCCGGAGCATTGGGGCGCGTTGGCGGATCGGATTAGGGATCTCATCGCGGACGTGGATGCGTTGAATGACGGGACGGATTCGTCGGATGATGAGGATGATTTTGATTCCGTCGATTACGTCACCGGTGCCATCCTGCGCGACCGCATGGCGGTGGAATTGGATCTGCACCACAGTGGTGAGGATCTGCGGATGCTCAATAACGTGACGTCTCCGGTGCAGGTGATTCGCAACTGTTTGATGGTGATGCCGAAGGAGACGCAGGAGGACCTGGATAATCTCACGTCTCGATTGTTTGCGGTGCGGACATCGTTGGCGGGCTACCGGGAGTCTTTGGCGGAGGCGGCCAGCCATGGTGATGTGGCTACGCAGCGCCAGATTGACGCGGTGATCCGCCAGTGTGAGGCGTTGGGGGAGGACGGCTCCGTCCTGGAAACCCTTGGCCTTGCCCCCGACGCAGACGCAGTTGCCCAGGCCAAGGACGCGTTCAGTGAGATGGCGGATTGGCTCTCCACGGAGCTCGCGCCGCTGGCCCACCACGAGGATGCGGTAGGAAGGGAGCGCTACGAGCTGTTTGCAGAGTTCTTCCTCGGCCGCTCGGTGGATTTGGATGATGCGTATGAGTGGGCGTTGGAGGAGTTGAGGGGGGTCGTGGATAAGCAGCAAGCTTTAGCGCGCGAGCTGTACGACGAATGCACACCCCGCAGCGCCTGCAAACGCTTGGACACGGACCCGAACCACACGATCACAGACCGCCACGCGCTGGTGGAGTGGATGCAGCGGACCACGGACCAGGCGATTGAGAAGCTGGACGGCACGATGTTCACCCTGCCGGAGGAGATCCGCACGCTGGAATGCCGCGTGGAGGAGACCGGCACGGGCGGCATGCTGTACACCCCGCCGTCGGAGGATCTCACGCGTCCTGGTCTGCTGTGCTGGTCTGTGCCGGAGGGGCAAGATGCGTTCCACACCTGGCATGAGCTGGCGCGCATCTGCCATGAGGGTGTGCCCGGCCATCACGTGCAGCAAGGCATTGCGATGACGCAGCGCGACACCCTCAACTTGTGGCGCCGCGCCATCAACTGGAACGCCGCGCACGGCGAAGGGTGGGCCGTATACGCCGAGGCCCTCATGGGTGAGCTGGGGCTTTTCGACGATCCCGCGTACCGCATGGGCCTCCTCGACTCCTTGCGTTTGCGCATGGCCCGCGTCGCCGTGGACATCGGCGTGCACCTGCAGAAGAAGACCCCGGACGGCTCCGGCTACTGGGATGCCGCCTACGCCAAGGCCTTCCTGCGCGAGAACACCGCGATGAACGAGCAGAACCTCACCTTCGAGATCGACCGCTACATGGGCTGGCCCGCCCAGGCCACCTCGTACGCCCTGGGTTACCGCGATTGGATGGACCTGCGCTCCAAGGCCCGCGAGCGCGGCATGACCCTGCGTGAGTTCCACGACAAGGCCCTGCGCTTGGGGTCCATGCCGATGGACATGTTGGCTCATCAGATCCTGGAGACCTAGTCGCGGCGCTTGTCCATGCGGCGCAGAATCGTCGGCAAGGCTGCCGCGAACACCACGATGCAAATGAGGCGGATGAGCTGCAACGCCACCACCGCTGGACCCCCACCGCCTTCGGCGGACAGCGCCAGCACCGTTTCAATCGCGCCGGGGCTGGTGGCCAGGTAGCCCTCGAAGTAGGTGATGCCCAACCATTTGGCCACCACCCAGCCGGTGCCGGCGCAGGCCCCCATGACCACGACGATGAAGGCGATGGTGGCGGGCAAAAGGCTGGCAAAGTGCTTCAAAGCAGGCACGCTGAGCCCCCCACCGCAGGCCCAGCCGATGGACATGAACGCCACCACGGCCAGCGGTTCTGGCGGGGCGATGGTGGCGGGCAGGAGGCTGGCGATGATCGCCGTGAGGATCAGTGGCCCAAACACCGCCGGTACCGGGATGTGGCACCAGGAGGCAATCGGCTTCCCGATGATCGCCACCGCCACCACGAGCAGCCACATCCACCAGGTCACTTCAATGCCCGCGGCGTGGTTGTCGCCCGGCGCGGGGAGGAAGGAGGCGACGAGGGGCAGCGTCATGGATACCGCCAGCAGCCGTAGGTATTGGGTGAGCGCCACGTAGCGCATGTTGGCGCCGAGTTCGCTGGCCAGCGCCATCATGATGGACGCCCCGCCGGAGAGCATCGAGAGCACACCGGTTTCGCGGTTGACACCTTCGCCGTGTTTGGTGGAGTAGCCGGCCAGCAGCAGCCCGCCAACGAACCCGATACCCACGATCACGGCAGCTGACACGAGCCCCGGCACGAGGTAGTGTGCGAGTTCCTGCACGGGCACCCCCGCCAGGGGCAGTGCCGCGATGACCCCGATGATGCCGCGGCAGAACTGGTAGAAGGTGGCGTTGAGTTTCAGTTCCCGCCCGGTGCCCAGGGCGGAGGCGCCGGAGACGATGATCGCGCCGAGAATCCACGCCGCCGGCACGTGGAGAAGCGTCAGCGCGTACCCCAGCAGCACCGACACGGGTGCCACGATCATCCACCTGCTGCGTTGTTCCACGCTTGGCATAGTAGCGTGGGCGTGCATGATCGCCCTATTGCTCGCTGCCGCCGCGCTTGCCGGTTGGGTGGATGCGGTGATTGGGGGCGGGGGCCTCATCCTCATTCCGGTGCTCATGGCGGGCACGCCGTTGCCGGGTGCGGCGGTGTTGGCCACGAATAAGGTGGTGTCGGTGTCCGGCACGGCGTCGGCAGCCTTCACGATGGTCCGCCGCGTGGGCGTGCCCCGTCGCACCTGGGTTTATGCGCTCATCGCGGGTGGGTTGTCGGCGGGTGGTGCGCTCGTCGCTTCGCTTATTAGCGACGCCCTTATCCGCCCCCTCATCCTCACCCTCCTCGTGGCCGTGGGGATCTTCGTGGCGTTTAAACCGGAGTTCGGCACGGGTGAGTCTGAGCCTGTGGTCACCCGCGCCCGGCTGGCAGGTGGTGTGTGCCTGGTGGCAGCGGTGGGTTTCTACGACGGTGCCTTCGGCCCAGGTACAGGCATGTTCCTCATCATGGGCTTCACGGCGCTGTTCGCGCAGAACTTCCTGCAGTCTGCTGCCATGGCGAAGGTGGTAAACACCGCGACGAACCTCGGTGCTTTGGGCGTGTTCATCGCGGCGGGATACGTTGATTGGGTGCTGGCGTTGTCGCTGGCAGCAGCCAATATTGTGGGCGCGCAGATCGGCGCCCGGACGGTGCTCGGTGGCGGGGCGAAACTGGTGCGCTACGCCATGCTCACCCTGGTGGTCGTGCTGACGGTCTACCTGGTGCTCGATCTTTAAGCTTGCCTTGGTGCTCGATCTTTAATCGAGCACCAACGATCCGTTCAGCAGACCCACGATGGCAAAGATCGCGCCCACCACGACCACGAGGACTACGACCCATTCGAAGGTGTTGAAGGGCTTTTCGCGCTGCGCCAGGCGGGTCCACACGTAGGCGATGAGGCCCGGGATCACGGCCAAAGCCCCGAAGAGGACGTACACCGGGTCGGCTGCGTAGATGAGCCACAGGGAGTAGATGAAGCCGATGATGCCGATGACCAGGTGGCGGCGGTTGTCGGGGGTGGAGATGGTGGGGCCGGAGTCGTCGAAAAGCGTGCCGGCATGGGGATGTGAGAGGCCCTTGCCGCGGACGGCGAGGAGCACGAGGTACAACGACGAGAAGATGTACGGCAACAGGTACATGATGGTGGCCAGCTGCACCATGGCGTTGTAGGACGTCTCGTTGGCGAAGAAGACGATGACGAAGAACTGGACCACGCTGGTGGACAGCAGTTGGGCCATGAACGGTGCGCCGTTGGTGTTGGTCTGGGCGAGTTTGTTTGGCAGCAGGTTGTCGGTTGCCATCATGACGATTGGTTCTGCGCACAGCATCTGCCAGGAGATGTATGCGCCCAGCACGGACAGGCATAGGCCGATGGAGATCAGCGCACCACCCCACGGGCCAACGGCTGCCTCAAGTACGGCGCCCATGGAGTTGGATGGCAGGGCGGCGAGCTCTTCGCGGGTGAGCACACCGTAGGAAAGCGTCGATACGGCAACGAGCAGTGCGAGCACCGACAGGAAACCGATGACTGTGGCGCGGCCGATGTCCTTACGCGAACGTGCCTGTTTGGAGTACACGGAAGCGCCCTCAATACCAATGAACACCCACACCGTGAACAGCATGATGCCCTGGATTTGCTCGCGCAGCGGGATGCCGGAGTCCGCGCCCCAGAAGTCCAGGGTGAACTTGTCCCAGCTGAAGCCCACGAAGGCGATGAGCACGATGAACGCCAGGATGGGCACCAGCTTCGCAATCGTGGTGACCAGGTTCATCGCCGCCGCTTGCTTCACTCCGCGGGTGAGTGCGAAGAAGATACCCCAGGTGAGCGCCGACACCGCTAGGGCCACGACCCACGGGTTCTCCTCATTGAAAAAGGGCAGGTAGTGCCCCGCAGTACCGAAGAACAAGGTGGCGTAGCCCACCTGCGCCATGACGGAGCCCAGCCAGTAGCCCCAGCCGGCGGTGAACCCGATGAAGTCGCCCAACCCCGCACGCACGTAGGAGTACACGCCGGAATCCAGGTTCGGCTTGCGTCGCGCCAGGATTTGGAACACGAACGCGATGGACAGCATGCCCACACCGGCGATAACCCAGCCGATGAGCATCGCGCCGGGGCTGGCCACCGACGCAGTGTTCTGCGGCAGGGCGAAGATGCCGGAGCCGACGGTGGAACCGATGATCAGGGAAACCAGTGTCCAGATGGTCACTGTGTTCGCGCGGCTCGCAGCACTTGGGGTGCTGGGGGCGCTGTGGGCGTTTGTCATACCGCATAAACATACTGGGTGGCCACCAATTTTTATAAAAGCCTGGCAACAAACTGGGGGTGAGTATGTGATGATGTTGAAGGACAAAGGAGCAGAGAATGTTGAACTCGCTGACTACCACTGACTTCATTGATCCGGTCCATCCGGGGGAGGTGCTCCGGCTCGAGTTCTTGGATGGGTTTGAACTGTCGGGCCAGGCACTCGCGGAGGCCATTCATGTTCCTGCCGAGGTCGTGGATGATCTTGTGAAGGAGCGTCGCGGCCTGGATGCAGACTTAGCTATTCGTCTGGCTCGGTTCTTTAGTACGACTGAGGCGTTTTGGATGAATCTGCAGTCCAACTATGACCTGCGCGTGGGTCGCAAGGCATTGGGGGACAGCATCAAGAACATTGCGCCGTTGGAGTCGGCTTAAAGCTCACATCCGGTTTTTGGTGCGCGCGGTGGCCTGCGCGGTCCAGGGGTCTTCGGGCCAGGGGTGTTTGGGGTAGCGGCCGCGCATTTCTTTGCGCACATCGTGGTAGGGGCCGTTCCAGAAGCTGGCCAGGTCGTCGGTCACCGCGAGTTCGCGCCCAGCGGGGGAGAGGAGGTGGAAAAGTACAGGTACATTGCTTATCGACGCACCCCCCACCATCCCAAAACACTCCTGCAACTTCACCCGGACGATGGGCCGCCCAGTGGAGTAGTCGATGCGTGCGTGGGAGCCGGAGGGCACCGCGAGTTTTTCGGGGGCGAGTTCGTCCATTCGGGCTGCTTCGGGCCAGGGGAGTTGGCGCATGAGGGCGGCGTGCATGTCCAGGCTCTTGAGTGGCGTGCCGTTGGCTAGTTGTTGGATTTCGGGGGTGTAGTCGCCCTGGGTGACATCAGGCCAGGGCTCGCCGTGTTGGGCGTGGAGGAAGTCAAGGCGGTGTTTGAGAGCCTGGGCTTTCTCGGTGAGTGGGAATTGGTCGAAGGTGATGCCCGCCAGTGCTTCGGCGGCGTCGGCGGGGTTGAGGGTGACGGGCGTGGAGGTCAGTTCGATAGCACCGATGGCGGTGGTGCGGCGGGCGCGAACTTTGCCGTCAACGAGAGAGGCTGTTGTCTTTTCTTCGATGCGGTCCGTGGGCAGATCGGTGGGTGCGGCAGCGCGGATGATGGCACCGCTGCGGGTGAGTTGGACTTCGGCGGCGGCGATCCATTCGGTGGGTGTGATGCTGCTGTCCAAGGTGGCGCGGGTGCCGCTGGCAAGGAGGTATTCGCGCCCATCCAGTTGCTTGGCTACCCATTCGGGAAAGGCGGTGGCCACGACGTCGCCGGCGGGGACGGGTGCGGAAGTATCCACGAGCCGCGCCAACCTTTCCGTCACTTTCTTTGGCGCCCGTGCCCGGCTGAGATCCCCGCTGAGCCCCTCTGTGAGTGCGGCAACGGTGGGTGCCGCACCGGAGCCATAGCGCAGCAACGCGGTGCCTAGGCGGGGGGCCATCGGCATGGCGGCTAGGCGGCGGCCGTGGGAGGTGATGGTGTTGCTG
>NZ_VXKH01000053.1 GCF_008693065.1 Corynebacterium tuscaniense
TCTTTCTGCGCTTATGCAATGGAATAGCCATCCGGCTATTCCACCGCCGTAACCGTCCAAAAAGCCACTAGACATCCCGTCCAAAAACCTCCTGGACTCCGTGTCCAAAAAGTCCCTAGACATCACAAAGGCGGCCTAGAACCAGGTAGCCGGACGCACTTTATTCGCCGTGTCCACGAGGGCGTACCGGTGCTTGGCAAAGGGCGCTCTGCGGGCCTGCTGCCGCAAGGTGATGGCAAGGCCGCGGCGTAGACCTTTCACGGTGAAGTCGAACTCGAAAAGCTGCGTGCGGGAGCTCGCGGACTCGACGTTGTTGCCCATGAGGTAGGTCAGCCCGGCGCGGAGCACCGCGATTTTGATTTGCAGCAGCCGTGGCTCGTTCGTGGGGATTTCTTCCAGTCGGCGCGCGGCGCGGCGGATGCGGGATTCCGTCAACGTATCCCCAACCAGGTACAAAATGCTGGTCAGTTTAGCCATCCGGTGGTGGCGGGACTGTTGCGGCACTTTGTCCAGGGCAGCCACGGCCATTTCCACCTCACGTTCAAACATGAGCTGGCGTGCCAGGCCAAATGCGGAGGACACTGTGGTGGAATTAGCCGCCCACACTAAGGCGTAGAGCCGCATGGAGTTCAAGCGAAGCGTCTGCGGATTGGTGGAGACATGGCTCCAATCGGAGGTGAGCACGCCATCTTTTTCCAGGCGGCGGAAGTAGGAATTGGGGAGCTCGCCAAGATCGGTGCGGATGGAGGCGAGGTGGCGGGGGAGGGTGTCGTCGATAAGCTCTTCTTGCCGGTGTCCACTTTCTTGCAACATGAGCTCATCTACCGCGGCGAGCGCGAGTTTGGGGGCAGCTTCGCCCGGCACGATGTTCAACACCCGAGCGAAATCTGCCTGCGCGGCTGTGAAATCCCCCCGGACGAGCTCCGTGAGCGCCCGGTACCAGTGGAAACGCCAGTTGTTGCGTAGACGATCGTCGAATTGGCTGAGCCAGTGGCGTGCTTGTGCGGTCAGTCCTAGGTCCAACATCGCGCGCACAACGCCGAAGGGGATCTCTGCGGAATGCTCGTACTCGGGGGTTTGCATTGCTTGGCGCAGAGATTCAAGGGTTTCCTGTGGTTCCGCGTAGGATGTGCCGGAGAGCAGACCCGCACCGACATCCGAACGGTCAATCAACGGCGTGGGCAGGGCGGAGAGCACCTCTGAGGGGGTGATTTCGACGGTGCGATCAATGCCATCAATAAGCTGATCCGTCCGGAACACCAAGTGCTTCGTGCCAAAGGTGGTACGTTGCGGCGAGAACAGGGAGTGCTGCGCCGGGTGCGCGATCCCATCACGGATGGCAATGACCTCACGCAACACGCCGAGTAGCTGCACCTCCAGCTCATCGACGGACTGGAAACGCTGCGCCGGATCTGGGTCGCAGCATCGCGCGAGCAGGCGGTACAGGGAGATGTAACGGCGAAGCGTTTTCGACGAACTTGGTGTGGGCAGCTCGTGTGTATAAACGCCGTCGACCTTAGGCAGATCCAGGATCAGCGCCGCGAGCGTGCGCCCCACCGTGTAAATATCACTAGCTATGGATGGCCCCTCCCGCGCCACCTCCGGCGCCTGATAACCCTTCGTGCCGTAGATGTAACCGTACGCCCCAATGCCGCTGACCGCGCCCAGATCAATGAGCTTCACCTGGTCCTCGGTGACAATGATGTTGTCCGGCTTCAGGTCGTTGTACACCACCCCGCGGCTATGCAAATACCCCAGCGCTGGGAGGACCTCCAGGATGTACGCGATGGCCAGATCGATCGGGAGCAGGTGATTGCGCTGCGCGTTTCTGCGTTCACGCAGGGATGGCCCACCCACAAACTCCATCACAATAAAGCCGCCCGCCACCCGCGGATCATCAATGAAGTTAAAAATCTTCACGATCCCGGGGTGTGTAA
This sequence comes from Corynebacterium tuscaniense, assembly GCF_008693065.1. Lineage (GTDB taxonomy): Bacteria > Actinomycetota > Actinomycetes > Mycobacteriales > Mycobacteriaceae > Corynebacterium > Corynebacterium tuscaniense. The sequence continues at coordinate 1,938 of NZ_VXKH01000053.1, forward strand.
TATCCGCCAAAAACTCCCGCTCCGCTGCCGCTGCGTTCGTCTCGTCTTCGCTTTTTTCGGACTGCAAGCCCTTTAACACCACCACGCGCCCCGCTACATAGTGGTCTTGCGCCAGGTAGATCCAGCCCATGCCACCATGCGCAATGACACCCTGGATCTCATACTGTCCTGCAACCACGTCGCCCCGCTGAAGTTGTGGTGCCGGGATGCCTTTATTCACCACTGCCTCGGTGGGATCTCGAAGCGCCTCCTTCGGCTCTGACGGCGCAATCCACGGAAGTTCCACCATGCCGTCCGCCACCGACCGTGCTTGGCGTTGTGCCCCGCGCAGCTCCTTGAACTTCTCTAATGCTTCACGGCGTGACCGTTCCGATGTACTCGCCTGCAACTCCGCAATCTGCTGCGGGGTCAACCCCGCCAGCGCGCCTGTGCCTGCGCTACCTGCACCCGCTGTGCCCTGCGTGGTGTGTTCCGTGAACTCGGTGAACTCTGGCGGAGTTGCCTGCGTCGCCTGGGTTGCCTCCGGGGCGTCCCGCAGCGCATCCAAATCTTTGAGCAGGTCGGCGATTTCACCGGTGCCCTCATACAGTGCATCTGCGTCAACTTCTTCGTCCGCGAAGGGGTCGAAAAGGACGGCCTCAGTGTGCTCACTCGTGCTTTCGGGCTCGCTACGAAGGTGTTCGATGGCCTGGTCAATGTCCCGGTCAGGAACCCACGTTCCGTCGGTTGGGTTGGGGTCGGAGTGGTCGGATTTAGTCATCAGTTTCCTCCCGGTAGACCGGCTGCGGCGCAGTGCGTGGGGCAATATGCGGTCCAAGCCAACGTTTGAACATTGCGTCCCATGTGCCATCCGTGCGCACGCGGTTGAGGGTGTGGTTGACCTGGCGGGTCAGGCCGTCATACCCCTTGGGTATCCCCACCGCGTAACGTTGCTGCGCAAAAGGCTGGCCGGCCACGGTGGTCAGCGGATCTTGCGCGGCAAAACCTGCCAAAATGGTCTCATCTCCCACGAGCAAACCCGCCTGATACTGCTGCAGCGCCATTAAACAATCCGTCCAGGTGCGCGTGCGCATTAGCTCCTGATGCGGAAGATTCTCGCGCGCAATATCCACGATGTTGGACCCCGCGGCGACACAAATGCGCTCATCAGTCAGGTCATCAGTGCCCTCAAGGTGGGAGCTTGTAGGCACGAGCATGCGTACCGAGGAATCCAGGTACGGCACCGAAAAGTCCACCTCCTCCGAGCGCTCCTTGGTTATGGACATCGTCCTAATCACAATGTCCACCTGCCCTGCCACCAAGGATTCCGTACGCATTGAGGAATCCACAAAGCGGAAATCAACCCTCTCTGGATCCCCGAAAATGTCCCGTGCAATTTCACGGGCCAAGTCCACCTCAAACCCCTTGAGCTCGCCCGTCGCGTTGTCGCGAAAACTCAGCAGATATTGGGACTGATCCACGCCCACGATGATGCGGCCACGCTTGAAAATATTGGGCACCCGCTTCTCCGGATTCTCCCGACTGGGGCGCAACGAACCGGGCCAATTATAGGGTTCCACCTCTGTTTCTGGTGCGTGGCCCGGTGGGTCCACCACCGCTCCAGCCGGCAGTGGCAGGTCCTGCAACGCTGCCGGCTCGTCCCCAATCCCCGGCTGTACGGGTTGCACTGGGGTGACAGAGCAGGCAGCCAGTGTCCCTGCCACGATTGCCAGCACCGTCGCGCCCTTTGCAAAAGTAACTCTCATTACAGGTACTCCTGAATTCTCGGCCGAACACCCAACCACGCCATGAGGAAAGCCAAAACCGTCAACACCATCACGCCTGGTGCGACGCTGTCTGAGGCTTTCAAACTGTTGGTGATGTGCGTGCGCAGATCCGTTCGCGACTGGGAGATCAGCTCCGCCAGACCCTTATCCAAGGTTTGGAAGGAGGAGGCGGTGGACGGGGAGGCGTCCACAAGCTCTTGCGATGCTGCAATATCCACGGCCCGCGCGTAATCGCCTTGCTGCAGCGCAGCCATCATGCGTGAGTGGGAGACGCGCCAATCCGTCAAAGCACGACGAGTGGTGGCCACGCGCTCCGGGTCCGCAGTGGGCGCAACTGCATCCAATGCCCCGGTCACCTCGTTCGCCGTGTCGCCCATCTCCGGACCAGAACGCTCACCTGTCCGGCGCGTGAGCAGGGTCAACGTCTCGGTCGTGCGTGTTTCCTGCGCAGTAATGCGCGCGCTGGTCAGCTGCTCGAACTGGTCGCTCGCAGCCTCAAATCCGCCTGTACCCGCCAGCCAGGATGCTGAGTTCGCGCTGATCACCCACACTGCCGCCGCAAGCATCAGCGCGGTGGACATCAGGAACCCACGGTTCAAGCGACGCCGGAACATTCGCCACAGCACCCACTGCGTAAACACCAGCGCAGCAATTCCAGCGAGCAAGCCGGACAGTGGGAACAGCTGCGGCAGGGTCAGCCGCCGCATCTCCTCATCCACCTGGTCGCGCGTGATATTCAGCAGGCGCTCTGCTTTAGTCAACATCGTCTCACGCATCAGGGTGGACGCCTGCGTCATGTACGCCACGCCCAGCGGGTTACCCACGCGCTGATTCGCCTGTGCACGCTCCATCAGCCCGGTGTACTGCGGCAACATCCGCTGAATATCACGGGTCAGCTCCTGCACTTCTGCGGCATGCTCCGAGTGATCGCCGGCTAACGCACTACCGCGCACGACCTCATCCGCGGCGATAACGGCTTCATCAATCGTGGCCACATACCGCCGGTGTGATTCCGCGGTCTGCAGACCCGGCTGCACAAAAGACGTGGTGGCCAATGTATCTGCCTGGCTCAAACTGGTGTACAGGGTGTGAGCCGAATTACTGGTGGGCTCGGTGGCATTCAGTAGAGTCTCTAGAGCGTTTTCTCGCGATTGTCCCGATTGGCTCATTGCATAACCACTGGCCAAGAGCATCACGCTCAGCACTATCATGAGGGCCAGAAGCCGGCCCAGACTGGTGCTCAGGAAGTTCCACGCGTCCTCCAGCCACCGGCCGGTGCCCCCCAAGGATTCGTAGAACTTGTCCCGCAGACCCTGTAGGCCTGTCCGTGACGGTGCATCTTCGAGGGAATCTAGCCACGCATCCTCATGTTCTTGGAGGTCTGCCTGAGGCCGGGACTTCCGGGGGCTGAACCGCGGTAACCGCACGCGGGAGCCACCTCCCGCATTGTCCCTGGCCTGACCGGCCGCCTCCGTGCGCGCCATTGCCCCAGAATACAATGCTTATGTGACAGGTGGGGCACAACAACACTCGCAGGTAGGGTAGCGCGTATGGAAGGTGACGGAAACGGTTGGGTCGAAGGCCCACACGGCAAACAGGTATGGGGCAAGCACGGTGCAGCCGGACTCTTTCTCCGCGCCGGGAACACGGTCCTTCTACAGCACCGCGCGCATTGGGTTGCGGACGGTGGCACGTGGGCTTTGCCTGGCGGGGCCCGTGACTCCCACGAAACGGTCGAGGAAGCAGCCCTGCGCGAAACAGTCGAGGAATGTGGAATCGCCCCAGCTCTCGTGCTTATTGACGCCGCTGTGGTCACCGCCGGCACACCCCCCGGCTGGACCTACACCACTGTCCTCGCTCGCACCACCACCGGCGAGCCCATCCCACTTGAACCAAACGCTGAGTCTATGGAACTGCGTTGGGTTCCGCTGGAGGAGATTAGGAAGTTTGAGTTGCATGCGGGGTTTGAATCGTCGTTAAGCAAACTTCTGTGGCACGCTAAAAACCATGATCGAAGTTAACAGCCTGACGAAGGAGTACGGCAAGGTCCGCGCTGTCGACGACCTGACGTTCACCGTCGAGCCGGGCGTAGTCACTGGATTTCTCGGACCGAACGGCGCAGGTAAATCAACCACGATGCGCATGATCCTCGGCCTCGACACACCCACCACAGGCACCGCGCTTATCGACGGCACCCCCTACCGCTCCCTCTCCAACCCCCTCAACAAGGTGGGAGCGCTGCTGGATGCGAAAGCTATCCACCCGAACCGCAGCGCCCGCAACGCCTTGTTGTGGCAGGCGCAAGCCTCCGGCATTGACACCTCCCGCGTTGATGCGGTACTGGACCTTGTTGGCCTGACGTCCGTGGCAAACAAGAAAGTCGGCGGATTCTCACTTGGCATGGGGCAGCGCCTCGGCATCGCCGCCGCCATGCTCGGCGACCCCGAATACCTCATCCTTGACGAGCCTGTTAACGGCCTCGACCCCGAAGGCATCCGCTGGGTCCGCGAACTCCTCCGGCGCTTCGCCGCCGAGGGGCGCACCGTCCTCGTGTCCTCCCACCTGCTCGCTGAGATGGCACAAACCGCTGACCACCTCATTGTGATTGGCAAGGGCCGCCTCGTCGCCGCCGGCTCCGTCCACGACTTCATCAAGGAAAACTCCGTCCTCACCACCGTTGTGCGGACCCCGCACCTGGCCGAATTTAGTGCCGCGTTGGAATCCGAAGGCATCTCTTTCACCCAAGGCGTGGACCCAGAGGGTCGCCCAACTATCGAAGTGGCGGGAAACTCCTCCGAACACATCGGCGCCCTGGCTTTCTCCACCGGCGTCATGCTCAGCGAACTTACCGAGCGCCGCGCCTCCCTCGAAGACGCCTACATCCGGCGCACCGAGGGTGCCGTGCAGTACGCCGCAGCAGAACTCGCGGGCGGGCGGGCACCGGCCCCTTCAGCCCCAACTGTTCCGGCCCCGACGTCCCGGCCCGCTCCAGCTGCTCAAGATCTTCAAGGAGGCGCGCACCGTGCTTAACACCATCATTTCGGAGTGGACCAAACTCCGCACAACCGCCTCTTTCTGGTGGACGTCCAGCATCGCTATTGCCCTGAGTATCGGGTGGACCATCCTGATGGCGTCCCTTGATTCTCCTGATACGCCTTCTTATGGCGGCGCCTTGGTCGTCGCCGGTTTTGCCAGCTTCGGCCTGCTCACTCTCATGATCCAGGCAGTCATGGTGGTGACCACCGAATATCGGTACAAGGTCAGCGCAACCAACATGACGCTGACGCCTCAACGCTGGAAGGTCGCATTGGCCAAACTCGTTGTATACGGCGGGTACGCGACAGCACTGTCCTTCCTGATCCTCGCAGTCAGCTTCGTCATCGGTGACCTGATTGCCACCAACCCCATCGGTTGGGCCTCCAACGAATTCACCCGCCGTTCCCTCTGGGCTGTCCCACTAGCCACCTTCGTATCATCGCTGCTTGTGCAGGGAATTGGTTGGATTGTGCGCCAGACTGCCGGCGCTTTGGTGGTGTACCTGGGCTGGCAGTTCGCTGTCGAGCCGCTCATTGCGTTCCTACCCAAGGTGGGCCAGGAAATTCAGGCCTACGCACCGTTTAAGAACCTGCAGCACTTCACTACTAACATTCCTAACCCCGGCCCGCAGCCAGGAGTGGATGCCCCCATTGAACTTTGGCAGTCCCTGCTTCTTTTCGGCGTGTGGGCTGTGGTGCTATACGGCATCGGTTTGCTGTTGCTGGAGAAGCGCGACGTCTAGCCTTGGTTATGGTAAGCGTGAAGGATTTTGAAGGCGTTCAAGACTGCTCGCACTAAAAGACCAGGTAAATAGTTGGGTTTTACCAACCATTGGTCTGAATGGTGTCAAATCCTTCACTCATCATTGCGAGCCTCTACTGCACCGCCGACGTCAACTTCATCACATTATCGATGTAGCGGCGGGTCCACGGGCGCTTCTTCCATTCCTCGAGCGTGAGTTGGTGGGAAACGGAGAGGTATGAGGCAGCGAGATCACAAAGCTGGGTGATCAGGGGGCCCTCGAGGACAAACAGACTGTTCTCGTAGTTGAGGGAGAAAGAACGCATGTCCATGTTGGAGGAGCCGACGATGGCGATTTCGTTGCGGTGAGCCCCAGGCCCTGATCCAGGCTCAGACCCACCCTGCGTCCACACGGCAGGGTCCGCGATGGCGAACTTGGTGTGTAGGACGTACGGGGCAGGGAATTGCCAGATGTGCACGCCGGCCTCGAGAAGCTGCTGGTAGTAGGCGGATTGAGCATGGTGGACCATGAATTGGTCGGCCCTTTCGCCGACCAGCAGATCAACGCGAACGCCCCGGTAGCAGGCGGTAGTGATGGCTTCCAGCATGGAATCATCGGGAACGAAGTAGGGGGAGCAGAGCACCAAGCGTTGGCGGGCGTGGTGGATGAGGGTGTTGAACATCCTCAGGTTTGGTTCGGTGTTGTAGCCGGGGCCAGACGGGATGAGTTGGAGGATGTTTTGGTCGTGGTCGGCAGTGTCATCATCAAACGGGGCGCGGATGGACAGGATTTCATCGGCCTCTGTGTACCAGTCCACGGCGAACATGGTTTCCAGGGAGGCGACGACAGGTCCGGTGAGTTCGATGAAGGTGTCCACCCATTGGCGGGCTTTCCGCACGTGACTGGGCATGAGGTAGGAGCGGTCGATGAGGTTGAAGGAGCCCATGAAGGCCACACTGTCGTCAATGATGAGCAGCTTGCGGTGGTTGCGCAGGTCCGGGCGCCGGAAGGTGCCTCGGAGGGGCTGGAGAGGCAGCATGAGGTGCCAGTCAATGCCGGCGGCGGTCATGCGTTTTTTGAAGGCGCGGAAGCCGGGGTATTTCTGGGAGCCGATGTGGTCGAGCAGCACACGCACGGGCACCCCACGGTCCACAGCGCGTTCCATGGCTTCCCACACGGGTGCGGTGGTGGAGTCCCAGGCCATGGCATAAATCTCTACATGGACGTGGCTTTCGGCGGTATCGATGGCTTCGGCTAAGCGCCGCATGGTGGCTTGGTAGTCGGTCCACACCGCTTTGACGTGGCCATCCAGTGCCGGGAAGCCGGTGAGTGTGCGGTTGAGGTGCGCCATGGATGCCACCTCATCTGTTACGGACGCGCCGGCGGGGTAGTCGGGGAAGTCCTCGTGGACGTCGTTGAGGATCGCGTTAGCTTGGCGCTGGATACGGTGGCGTCGCCGGGATAGAAACGTTGAGCCGAGAAAGAAGTACAGCGGCAAACCCAAAAACGGGATGAGCAGAATGACCAGCAGCCACGCGTTCGCGGATGAGGGTTTCCGGTTCTCCGGGATCACGCCGATCACGGCGAATTTGATGGTGTAGTCAATCACCATCAGGACGAGTTGGAGGGTGGAGAGGCTCATCGGACTTCGTCAATAAGCAGGGCGCTCAAGTCATAGTCAGCGATGACTGGCGCGTGGTCGGAGGCCTTCTCACCGGCGCGCTCTTCAAGGTCAACCCATGCGCGCGTGGGGAGCTGTGGCGAGGCGAGCTGGAAGTCGATGAGCATGCCCTCGCCACGTTGGAACCGCATGCCTTTGTAATCGAAGTAGGAGTACGGTTCTTCGTGTTTTACCTGTGTCAACCCGAACTCTACGACACGCTGGAAGGCCGCGCGCTCGGGTTCGGTCACGTGGGTTTTGCCTTCAAAGAATGCGCGCTCCCACACGTCTTTGTCTGTGGGGGCGATGTTGAAATCTCCGCACAGCACCTGCGCTTTTTGCTTATCCGCGACCTCCCCCAACCTCCACAAAAACTCCAACTTGTAGTCGTAGTGGCGGTCCGCGATCTCCCGGCCGTTAGGGACGTAGAGGCTCCACACCTCCACCCCGTTGCACGTGGCACCTACCGCGCGGGCTTCCCGGTTTTGGGGTTTGGCTGGGTCCTTGTCAAAGCCGGGTTGGTTGGGGAAGTGGTCCTTCACACCTTCCAGGCCGACGCGGGAGATAAGCGCCACGCCATTCCACTGGTGGTAGCCCACGTGTGCCACCTCGTAGCCGACGGCCTCAAATGCCGAGTAGGGGAACTTGTCGTCCGAGCACTTCGTTTCCTGCATGGCAAGCACGTCAATGTCGTTGCGCTCCAGGAATGCGACAGCGCGGTCGACGCGCGTGCGCACCGAGTTGATGTTCCACGTGGCAATTCGCATGGGCACTAGCCTAGATCACAGCGCGCGTATCGGTGCCGGTGGTGCTCGATGAATCCCAGTTTGGTGTACAGGCCGATGCCGGCATCGTTGCTGGCCAGCACCTGGAGGTACGCATCGGTGGCTCCTTGGCGCTTGCCCCAAGCGAGCATCTCCGCCCCGAGTTGGGTGCCCAGTCCGCGGCGCCTGAACGCCGGTGCCACCTCGACGGCGGAGTAGCCGAGCCACACCCGGCCGTCGTCAGACGAGGTAATGGTGCCGCGGGTGACGGCCACGGTCTCGCCTTGGTGGGTGAGGCGGCCGAAACCGAGCTCGCCCTCAATCTCATCGGCGAGTTCCGCCAGCGCTTCCGGTGGCAGTGGCTGCCCGCGGAAGTGGTACATGGCCAGCCAGTCTGCGTCCGGGCGTGGATCGATACGAAACGCAAAGTCTGTTGGCTCCAGCACTGGAGCCGGATCCAACAGCGAGCGCGTCATCACGAGGATCTCCGGGCCGAGGGTCCATTCCGGCCTGCCCTCAATCGCCCGCAGCGCCGGCGCGCCAATCCGCTCTGGGATGAGCAGCTGCGCGGGGAGGCCTTGCTCCCGATAGAACGAAATAATCTGTTCCAGTGGCACCTGCCGGAAACCGCCCGAATGGCCAAGTGGGGTTGCGGAGTTGGAGCGCTCGGCGATGTCGGAGCCGGCGCGGGTAAGCCAGTCGTCGAAAAGCATGCGCGATTGGCCTGGAAACGCGCGAGCATAGGCGGTCTCAACTGCGCGAATATCTGAATTGCGGATGCGGCGCGGGCTCATCCGGCGCACGATCAACGGATCGTCGATGCGGATTGCCTCGGCCTCGGACGGCAACCCGCCCACCTTCTGTGGTCGCACTACAAGTGGGTCTAGCGAGATTACGTGCCCGATCACATCCGTCAAATGCGAACCTGCGCGGCGCCGCACCACCACCCGATCACCCGGGCGTGCCGGGCCCTGACGAAACGCCACCGCTAATGCCCGAACGGGTCGGGGTCCGTGCCGGGAAGCCACGTGTTGCCC
>NZ_VXKH01000054.1 GCF_008693065.1 Corynebacterium tuscaniense
GCATCGACGCTGCCGAGCACGCCGACATCATCGAAGACGCGCTGGCGTATATCCCGCCCATGTTCTCCGACGTGCTGCAGCGTGAGTACGAGCAGGCGGCGGCAGGGATGACCCAGCCGAGCACTCGCGCTGTTCGATCCGCGCTGAAATGCTTCACCACGCCGCGCTTGCGAGACACGCTGCTTGCAGCGCTGCTCGATGACCCGCAGGCGGGCCTTGCGTTTATAGAGAAGGTTATGCGTGCCGTCCCGACCAGCTGGCCAGGGATGCGCTCGCAGCTCACGGCCACTGTTGCCGTGCTCGCGCACGCCACAGGCCAGCCGGGGCTGGCTGGCGTGGCTGCGCAGCGAGCCACCGAGATCGGGCCAGACGAGAACTTCCCGTCTCTGGTGGCCAAGCTGACCGACATCGGCCAAGGCGAGCGGATGGTTGAACTCGTTCGCGAGGGCGCTGAGAAGACCCGAACGATCTTGTTCGCCGAGTAATCCCACACACCCCGTTGCAGCGATGCAACGGGGTTTCTATTTCTCGTCGGCCGTGGCTTGCGACGACAGACACCTCAACGAGGCAAGGGAGCGACCCCTAGACAGCAGAGCTGTCTCCAACAGACGGATTGACCACCAATCCGAACAAGGAGGCACCTGATGCGCGACTTCATCCACACCGACCTGGAACTGCTCTACCAGCTCGCCGACGGCATCGACGGCGAGGACGCCGATCCGGGCGCAACACAAGAACTGCGCGACCTAGAGGCGGCAGGCACACCGCTGCCCTGGGCAGTGCTGTAGCGACAGCGCAACCACCCCGCAGCAGCAAAGCCGCTGCTTAAGTACCCAAATTGCACGGCAAATCACACCCACTCAGATAAGGAGAACCATCATGTCCAACCCCTTCAACAACGGCACCATCGTCGGCAACGCAGCTCGCGCACCGAAGCTGTTCGAGCACGCAAACGGCGGTGCGACGGTGAAGCTCAGCGTCTATGCGCGCAACACCTTCAAGAACAAGACCACCGGCAAGGTCGAGTCCGAGATTGTCGAACTCACTGGCTACGTGGCTGACGCCAAGAACCTCGGCGTCTTCGGATGCATCGGCGCTGGTGATCGCGTTGCAGTGAGCTACTCGCTGAAGACTGACAACTACACCGATAAGGACGGCAACAAGCACTATCCGCTGGTAGCGCGCATCGACACTGTGCAGCTGATCGACTCCAAGAAGGAGTCTGAGGCACGAGCAGCACGCCGCGAGAACAGCGCAGATAACGCTGCTGCTAATGACTCTGAAGAAGTGCCGTTCTAGTTGCAACAACACCCCGCAGGGAAACCTGCGGGGTTATTTTTTCAGCACAGACCACGCATAACGCCGTCGCCGTCCAGTACGGGAGCGCTGATACTCCTGCTCCAGACGCTCTGTCTCTACACAGTGCATTACATGAGCCATTACATGCGCTGTTTTACTGCACTGTGTACTAGCCATTCCATTACGCACTACGCTGGCGCACTTCAAGTTCATTGAAATCTTCTCAGACATTAGTGGTTCTCCTTCAAGTGAAGAATGCTTTAACTGGCCCCACCTTACCGGCATTCCTCTCAAACTTGGCCTCTGTTCGCTATGAGCGTTGGGGCACAGCGCCTAAGGCGCATACGGAAGCTGGGTTAACATTTACTCATGTCTGTTTCTGAGCTGTCCACCAGTACCCAGAACTATTTGAAAGCTATCTGGGGGCTAAAGGAATGGTCATCCGAGCCCGTTACCGCCACACTTATAGCGAAACAGCTGGGACTCAAGCTCTCCTCGGTCTCCGATGCAGTGCGCAAAATGTCGAAGCAAGGGCTCGTGTCACACACGCCCTATGGCTCTGTGGAGTTAACCGAACTTGGCAGGCAGTACGCATTGGTCATGGTGCGCCGCCACCGATTGCTTGAGTCTTTTTTGGTTCAAGCATTGGATTATACGTGGGACGAGGTCCATGATGAAGCCGAAAATCTTGAACACGCGGTGTCTGACATGCTCATAGAGCGCGTGGATAAGTTCCTCAATTACCCCACTAGGGATCCACACGGCGACCCTATCCCTACGGTTGATGGACAGGTCACTATCCCCAGTGCGCACCGTCTCACCGACAGCGGCGCACAACCGCAGGTGACCGTGGAACGCATTTCTGATTCCGACCCACAACTGCTGGCCTTCCTCAAAGAGCAAGGCATCGTCATTGGGGCTGTTCTTACCACGCGCGAAGGAACGCCCTTTTCAGAATCGCTCGAAGTACAGGTAGCCGACAGTACTCAGTGGGTAGTACTTGGGCGCCCAGCTACGGACGCAGTGTTTGTAGCACACCACAGCCTGTAGTCTTTCCCTTTCTCATTAATCCTGTCCCTACCTGCCCTTTTAAAAACTACGGTGCGGCGTAGTTTGCAACTACGGTAGTACGTAGTTAATCTTTTCGATCATCACCTATCCCACTTATGGCTAAGGCCAGGATGAGCAGGATTGTCATGTCAGACTCACCAGATTTGGTGTACTTTTCTAGCGTTTCTGAAAACACAAAAAGATTCGTCGAACGCTTAGATAGACCCGCAGTGCGCATTCCACTGCGGCCCAAGAAAACCGGAATGATCCAGGTTTCACACCCGTACGTACTCATCGTTCCAACCTACGGCGGTGGCTCGCTCAAACGCGCAGTCCCCAAACAGGTCATCGACTTCCTCAATGACCCAATCAACCGTTCCTTTATCCGGGGCGTGATTACCTCAGGCAATACCAACTTCGGAAGCGCTTACTGCGTCGCCGGCCGCATCATTTCCGCTAAGTGCCACGTTCCAGAGCTGTATCACTTCGAGCTACTCGGCACGCAGAAGGACGTTGCCGCTGTAAAGCAGGGCCTTCACAAGTTTTGGGAGCAGCAAAGCAACTAACAATTACACCCCATTGATTTCCAACAAAATGAAGACCACATCCGCAACACACAGATTGGAAACCACAATGCCGCCACTTAAGGCCACCCCCACACAGCCCATTGGCCCTACGCCCCGCACCGCTTCAGCAGACGATGCCGGCGGTGTCGGTAAGCGCAAGAGCTACCATGCACTCAACGCGCAGCTGAACCTATTCGACGATTCGGGAAGAATCCAGTTCGACAAGGACATTGAGGCAACACAAGACTTTTTAGCGCACCATGTCACTCCCCGCATGCATCAGTTTGAATCCACCAAGCAGCGCTTGGAGTGGTTGGTTGATAACGAATACTACGAGCGGGAATTCCTTGAGCTTTATGATGACGATTTTCTGTGCACTATGTACGACAGAGCCCACCGAGCCAAGCATCAGTTCCGCACTTTCCTCGGCGCATTTAAGTTCTTTACTTCATACGCACTGAAAACCTTTGATGGCTCGCGATTTCTGGAAGGCTACGAAGAACGCGTCGCCACCACAGCTTTGTACCTTGCACAGGGCGATGAAGAGCTTGCGGAGAAGCTGGTGGATGACATCATGACCGGACGCTTCCAGCCCGCCACCCCTACTTTTCTCAACGCAGGAAAAGCCCAGCGTGGCGAAATGGTCTCCTGCTTCCTCCTTCGCATCGAAGACAATTTGGAAAGCATTGGCCGCAGCGTGAACTCTGCACTGCAGCTTTCAAAACGCGGCGGTGGTGTGGCCTTGTTACTGAGCAATCTGCGCGAATCCGGAGCCCCAATCAAAAAGATTGAGAACCAAGCTTCCGGCGTAGTCCCAGTCATGAAAATTCTGGAAGATAGCTTCAGCTATGCCAACCAATTGGGCGCTCGACAGGGCGCTGGAGCCGTCTACCTACATGCGCACCATCCAGATATTCTTCGTTTCCTGGATACCAAGCGGGAAAATGCCGATGAGAAAGTCCGCATTAAGACTCTTTCGCTGGGAGTTGTTATTCCAGATATAACCTTCCAGCTGGCCAAAGAGAACAAGGATATGCATCTTTTTAGCCCGTATGACATCGCTCGCGAGTACGGCGTAGCCATGTCTGACATGTCTATCACCGAGTATTACGACGAGCTGGTTTCCAATCCGCGAATTTCTCATACGACTATCAAGGCCCGCGAGTTTTTCACCACGCTGGCTGAGCTTCAGTTTGAATCTGGATACCCCTACATACTCTTTGAGGATACGGTCAACCGCGCTAATCCCCTCAAAGGACATATCAATATGTCCAATCTGTGTAGTGAGATCCTCCAGGTCAACACGCCATCCACCTACGGCGCCTCAGGTAACTACACCACCGTTGGCCAGGACATTTCCTGCAATCTAGGGTCGCTCAACATCGCTAAAGCTTTTGAATCACCGGACTTTGGGGAAACTGTTGAAACCGCGGTGCGCGCTCTCACGAAGGTCTCAGACCTAACAAATATCGAAGCTGTTCCTTCCATCGCTCACGGTAATGCATCCATGCATGCCATCGGGTTGGGCCAAATGAATCTCCACGGTTTCCTGGCTTCCAAGCGTATTCCTTATGGCTGCGCCGAAGCACTGGACTTTACAAATATCTATTTCCTGACCGTGACCTATCATGCGCTCCGTGCATCCCATGCGCTAGCGGTTGAGAAAGGTCAACGATTCACTGGCTTTGAAGAATCCACCTATGCCACTGGCGTCTACTTCGACAAGTACATCGACCAAGACTGGGCGCCGGCCACTGACCACGTAAAACAGCTATTCCATGAGGCTGGCGTGCAGATTCCTCAACGCGAGGATTGGCTATGGCTCAAGAACCAAGTGATGCAAGACGGCATCTACAACGCCTACTTGCAGGCAGTTCCACCCACTGGATCAATTTCCTACATCAATGACTCCACCGCGTCCATACACCCGATTGCCTCCAAGATTGAAATACGCAAGGAAGGCCGCTTGGGGCGCGTGTACTACCCCGCACCGGAAATGACCAACGACAACTTGGAGTATTTCGATGACTCCTACACCGTGGGGTACAAAAAAATCATCGACACCTACGCTATGGCCACCCAACACGTGGACCAAGGGCTTTCCCTGACTTTGTTCTTCACCGCTGACACCACTACGCGGGACATCAACAAGGCACAAATCTATGCCTGGAAAGCCGGAATCAAGACCTTGTACTACATCCGTTTACGCCAACCTGCACTCCAGGGAACCGAGGTCGAAGGCTGCGTTTCCTGTGCTCTGTAGGAACACGGTCCTTCCTTCATTCACAACCATCCATCAAGAAAGAAAGAAGCTATGTCTTCAACATCAAACACTGCTGAGCTAACCAGCATCTCAGTTACGCCGCCAAGTTACCGGCATGACCCTTCAGCCCGCATCCGCGCCATCAATTGGAATCGGGTGAGCGATGAGAAGGATCTTGAAGTGTGGAACCGCCTCACCGCCAACTTTTGGTTGCCAGAAAAGGTTCCACTTTCAAACGATCTCCCGGCGTGGCAGAGGATGACACCGGAGGAACGCAACCTCACCATGCGGGTGTTCACGGGACTCACCACCCTGGACACCGTCCAGGCCACTGTGGGCGAAATCTGTCAGATCCAAGATGCCCGCACCGAGCACGAGGAGGCCGTGTATACCAACATCGCCTTCATGCAATCAGTCCATGCCCGTTCTTACTCTTCAGTGTTTTCTACTTTGAGCAGTACGAAAGAAATTGATAAGGCATACCGCTGGGCGGTGAATAATGACCTTCTCCAGGCACGCGCCAAAAAAGTGCTCACTCATTATTTTGGACCCGATCCACTCAAGCGCAAAGTGTCATCGACGCTGCTTTCCTCGCTGCTTCTCTACGCGGGTTTCTATCTTCCCCTGCATTTTTCCGTCCACGCCACCCTGACAAATACGGCAGACATGATTCGCCTCATTCTGCGTGACAAGGCAGTGCACGGTTACTACTCAGGCTACAAGTACCAGCGCGGACTGGAAACGTCTGCTCCACAACGGCAACAGGAGATGCATGATTTCACTATTTCCTTGCTCGAAGAGCTTTATGCCCTAGAGCTGGATTATTCCGGCGAGCTATATGAGCCGTTGGGGCTCATGGATGATGTAGCTGTATTCGTTCGCTATAACGCCAATAAGGCGCTCATGAATTTGGGCTACCCGGACTACTTCCCACCTGAAGAAACGGAAGTGAACCCGGAAATCCTCGCTGCCCTAGCACCTGGAGCAGATGAAAACCATGACTTCTTCTCCGGCTCCGGTTCCTCCTATGTCATTGGCACCGCTGAAGAAACGAGTGATGATGACTGGGATTTCTAAACCGTTTCCACGACCAGACCAAGGAAGCTGGCTTGAGACCATCGCGCTGTTTGAAGCCATCCGCGAAGGAAACCAACCAGCAGCCATGCGGCTTTTGGATACGTCCGCCGCACGGGAGGCCGTCCTCGGGGGACTGTTAGGACTCATCGAACTGTACTTCCGCCATGAAGAAGACAAAGTGGATAACTTTCTTACTGCCGCCCACGCCGCCGGGCCACCGCCTGCCTTTGGCTGCAAGCCTTTTCTCCCTTGATCGCACGTACCTACGCCCAACTAAGAAGAAAGGACTTCCTATGACCACCCCACGCATTAGTGTTATCGTCGGCAGCCTGCGCCGCGGCTCATTTGCGCGCAAGATTGCACACGAAGTGCTCACAATGATCCCTGAAAACTACCAGGCAGACATCGTTGAAATCCGTGACTTGCCGCTCTATGACTTCGACTACGATGACCCCTCGGTCACGGACAAGCCCATTCCAGCTGAGTACACCACTTTCCGCGACACCATCAAGAACTCGAGCGGCGTCCTCTTTGTTACCCCGGAAAATAACCGTACTATCCCTGCCTGTCTCAAGAATGCAGTGGACATCGGTTCCAAGCCCAACTCGGATGTGGCTTGGAAGAACCTTCCCGCAGGTATCATCAGTCACTCTGTAGGCCGCATGGGCGGCTACAGTTCACAGAAGAACCTCCGGCTCGCCCTGTCCTACTTCGATATGCCGCTTCCTGGTCAGCCCGAGGTATTCCTTGGCCAATCCCCCACCCTCTTCGAAGACTCCGGCCATCTCAATGAAGGCACCGCAGGCTTTGTCAAAGACTACGTTATACGCTTCCTGCAGTTGGTCGACATGACATTAACAGCCAAGCACAGCTAGCGATGTGATGTCTAGTGGCTTTTTGGACACGGAGTCCAGGAGGTTTTTGGACGGGATGTCTAGTGGCTTTTTGGACGGTTACGGCGGTGGAATAGCCGGATGGCTATTCCATTGCATAAGCGCAGAAAGATCGCAGATTTCGATCCAGTTCGTGACGGCAAGACGGTCACACAGTTTTGCAAAGAATTGGGGATCTCGCGACAGACGTACCACAACATCAAAAACCGGATAGCGCAGAAGGGCCGAGCAGGTATTGTGCCGGATTCGACTGCCCCGAAGAATCCGATTAAGAAATTTGACGAAGCCGACAAAAACGCAGTCATCCACGCCAGGCAACACTTGATGGAGCACGGCTTGGATTATGGCCCTTGGTCGATCTACTACTTCTTGTTCGACTCTATCGGTGCCGATCGGACCCCGTCGCGTTCCACCATCGCCTTGTGGCTACAAGAGCTTGGGTTTGTTGATGCCAATGCCCGCAAACGGCCGCGGAGTTCCTATAAGCGCTTCGCCCGCGATTTCGTTGGTGAACTCTGGCAGATCGACGGACTGGTCTATCGCCTCTTCGACCATGCGCACACGCTCGTGACGATTTACCAGATCATCGATGATGCCAGCAGATTTGATGTCGGAACCACAGCATTCGCTCTACCGGAAAACGGTACTGATGCGCGCGCTGCGCTCACCGCTGCATTCGCCGCCTACGGCAAACCTCAAGAAATCCTTTCTGACAATGGCGATGCGTTCGCCACCTACCACCGGGGTTTTCTCTCTGCTACTGAAACTTGGCTCGCCAGCCAAGGTGTACTTGCTATTGCTGGTTTCGCCCCGACAACCCAGGGAAAAGACGAGCGATCTCACCGTACGTTGACCCAGTTCCTCGATGCACGCCACCCAGTCAGCCTTGCTGAGGTCAACACATATCTGGCTGAATATCGCCAGGTTTACAACGAGCGACGACGCCACCAATCACTACTGGTCGGCAAGATGCACATCACACCACGCCAGGCTTTCGATACTTTCCCCAAGGCACCGTCGCCTACGCAACCACTTGATCCTGATCAGATCTGGGCCCGCGTAGTTGCCTATAACCAGGCGCACAATCCACAAGCTGTATCCGACATGCTAAACGGCCCCGCGGAAGCGGCAACTTCACACGAGGCCAACACCGATGACATGGCAGCTCAGCAAGGCATACCTCCCACCGATACCCCTACGTTAACGATGCCTACGACACATTCAACAAACTATTGGGGCATCCCAGACCAACTCTGTGTGAGCAAAGATGGCGTTGTACGCGTGTGCGGCTTCGGTCTCTACATTGGCCTGAGGTTTAAAAACCGCAGACTCTACTCCACGGTCACAGCCGATAACACTGCGGAGTTCTACACGGCCCATGACGGTGAATTCCTCTTCAGCGTGCCCCTGCCGATCACGTTGAGCCACCGGCCACCAGGTGGTCAGGTCAACATCAACCTCGTCGAAGGAATGAAACACCGCCAACCACCCCAGATGAACCCGAAACTATCCAAGCCCCGACCGAAACGCAGGCTACAACCATAAGCCGCTAGAAATGTCCAAGAACACCATGGATTCCGTGTCCAAAAAGACACCGGACTCCATGTCCAAAAACCCTATGGACATAACACGCTTAGGCGGGCTATGTGGTGCACTAGAGACATGATTCTGAATAATTCTAATTGGTTCTCAATGATCGTTTAGGGCGCGGAAATGCGAGGGTTAAGCGGCAAAAGTGTGTCTGGTTCAGCCTGGCGTGGGGGTTAGATCAGGCCTTTCATAAACAACCTGGGCTTTATGGGTTGGTGTGCTTAGCCAGGCCAGGGCCGTCGAAAGACGACAGCGGCGCGGTGCCGGGTGCTTCGAATCGACGGAAAAGACCACGCTAATTGCCCATCACGGATTCGCATCAGTAGGGTGAAAACATGTCGAAGAGCCAGGCGCAGCGTAGCGTGCCGCGCAACCCCCGCACACGCCGACGCTCACCCGGTTGGGTGCCCGACCAACACGGCGCCTGGTTTATGGTCACCGTCCCCGCTATCACCGGCGTCATTCTGGCGCCGTCGTGGACTGCGATTCCCCTGTTGCTGACCTGGTGGCTCGGCTATTTCACGTTTTTCGCCGGCAGCGTCTGGATCCGCTCGCGCTTCCGCGAACGCAACCGGCCCCCGGTCCTTGTCTACGGGTCGCTCGCCGCCATCGCGGGTGTGACAACGCTGATCTTCGACTGGCGGCTTCTCATGTGGGTCCCGGCGTTCGCGCCGTTGGTGGCCATAGCCGTATTCGAGGCATGGAAGCGGCGTCCGAGGTCGCTGTTGTCGGGCGTCTCCACTGTCGTAGCAGCCTGCCTCATCCTGCCGGTGGCCGCGTGGGCCGGGGGAGGCCTGGATGCGGAGGCGTGGGCCGCATTTGCCGTGTACCTGGCGTACTTCGTCGGCACTGTGCCCTACGTGAAGACGCTTATCCGTGAACGCGGCTCCAGGCCCTGGTTCATCGGGTCGGTGGGCTATCACGTCGTCGTGTTTGTCGCCGCCGTCGTCGCCGTGCTCGGCACCGGCGGGCATCCGTTCCACCCAGCGATCATCGTCGTGGCCGTCGTGTTGCTCGCGCGGGCGACGCTGATGCCGATCACCGGCGCACGTCGTGAGAAGCCATGGACGCCGAAGATCGTCGGACTTCTCGACGCCGTCATCACGGTGCTGGTGGTCATCGTCGTGCTGCTCTGAGGCTCCCCATTCGCTGCAGCGTCACTTTGGTGAGCAAATGATAGCGCTACCGGCCGCTGAACTGATTGAAGTTCCGATCGGGATGTAGTTGACGGTTCGACGAATGATCAAAGTATCGACGTACTTCACGGGATGGGGAGACGTGGCGTTCGCGCAGGCAGTAGCGGGTGGCGGCGGAGCTGCCCGCGGGGGAAGTTTTCCAAGCGAAAGCAGTTGGTTTCCACAGTAGGACGTGGTGCATGAACTGCCGGAATGTCCGTTTTTGCTTTGTGGTTTATCCCCGTACGCCACGTGTCTGTGTCCTTGGAGTGAGGGGGGTGGGGACCCATCTCCGGGATTTGCGAACCGGGTGAGGAGATTACGGCGACCGCACTGCGCGAGGTTAAAGAAGAGATTGGTCTTGATGGCCGCATCGAAGCGCTTCTCGGCGTGGGGCAGGTGGCCTCTGCGGCGCGACGACCAGCGCGGCGAGCGCCACAGGATCCTCCGCCAGTAACGCCGCAGGTCAGCAGGGGTAGTGTGGCGGCTTCATGCGCGCCCCTATGTCGCAGGGCCGCCGCAAGGATGACAAGAAGTAGCGCCCGAAAGCGGTCACCAGTGCGGTTGAGAGAGAGGGCAACATCCACGCCCTGCTTGGCGACGCCCCCTTGGTCACCCCCGGCGTCATCGGCTTCAATGTGCGTGGTCGGTAGGCAGGCCAGCGCGCTGGTGTAGTTTGGCGGCGCGCTCGGG
>NZ_VXKH01000055.1 GCF_008693065.1 Corynebacterium tuscaniense
AGCCCCTCAACAACGACCAACCGGTGAAACCGAACAACCTCATCACCACTCGGATCCCAACGCGAACCAGACACAACCAACACCAACTTTCCAATCAGTGTTGCAACGATCCCTAGAACTTAGGCCCTCCCCGATACACAAAAGCACCCGCTCCCCATGAAAGAGAACGGGTGCTTTGCGCTGAAAGACGCTAGACGTTTACTCCTCGTCCTCAGCCTTATCCTCAGCCGCGGTCTCCTCGGCCGGAGCCTCCTCGACCTTCTCGTCGGATGCAGCCTCTTCAGCCTCAGCCTCAGTCTCTTCAGCCTTAGCTTCTTCGGCCTCAGCCTCAGCCTCAGCGGCCTTCTTCTTGGATGCGGCAGCGCGGGTAGCGCGGGTTGCCTCGGCGGTCACCGTCTCCTCGAGAACGAGGGAGATGTTGGCCATCGGGGCGTTGTCACCCTTGCGGTTCTCCAGCTTGATGATGCGGGTGTAGCCGCCATCGCGGTTCTCAAACAGCGGTGCGAGCTCGTTGAACAGGTAGGCAACGACGTCCTTGTTCGGGATTTCAGCAGCCACTGCACGACGGTCGTTGACCGTGCCGGACTTCGCCTTGGTGATCAGCTTCTCTGCGTACGGGCGCAGAACCTTCGCCTTAGCTTGGGTGGTGTTGATGGAGCCGTTTGCGAACAGCTGGCTAGCCAGGTTGGACAGAATGTGCTTCTGGTGCCCAGCCGAGCCGCCGAGACGCGGGCCCTTCTTCGGGGTAGGCATTGTTACTCCTCGTGTGGTTTATAAATGTGTGCTCGAGCGTGTGCTCAGTGCTTTACTCGGCGTCATCCAGTCCGCCGTCGACAAAGTCGCCGGTTTCTGCGTCGTAGCCTTCAATCTGCGTGGGATCAAAGTCTTCCGGTGCGTCCTTGAGGGTGAGCCCCAGGGATGCAAGCTTGATCTTGACCTCATTGATGGACTTCTGACCGAAGTTACGGATGTCCAGCAGATCAGACTCGGAGCACTCAGCGAGTTCACCGACGGTGTGGATTTCCTGGCGCTTCAAGCAGTTGTAGGAGCGCACAGAGAAGTTCAGGTCCTCAATGGGCATGTTGTAGGCCGCAATGAACTCCGTCTCCTGCGGGGACGGGCCGATTTCAATGCCCTCGGCTGCGGTGTTCAGCTCGCGTGCGAGGCCAAACAACTCAACCAGGGTGGAGCCAGCGGACGCGAGGGCGTCACGGGCGGTCATGGAGTTCTTGGTCTCCACATCGATGATCAGCTTGTCAAAGTCAGTGCGCTGCTCAACACGCGTTGCCTCAACCTTGTAGGAGACCTTCAGCACCGGCGAGTAGATCTGGTCGACTGGGATACGGCCAATCTCGCCACCGGAGTTGGGCATTGCCGGAACGTAGCCACGGCCACGCTCAACGACGAGTTCCATCTCCAGACGTGCGTTCTCATTCAGAGACGCGATATGCAGGTCCGGGTTGTGCACGGTGACGTCTGCCGGCAGGTCAATGTCTGCGGCGGTGACGTCAGCCGGGCCTTCCTTGGACAGGTACATGACCACCGGCTCGTCAGATTCGGAGGACAAGACCAGGTCCTTAACGTTGAGGATGATCTCGGAAACGTTCTCCTTCACACCATTGATCGTGGTGAACTCGTGGAGCACACCGTCGATCTTGATGGAGGTCACCGCTGCGCCCGGGATGGACGACAGCAGCGTACGACGAAGCGAGTTGCCCAGGGTGTAGCCGAAACCAGGCTCGAGAGGTTCGATGACGAACTTCGAACGGTTGGTATCGATGTATTCCTCGGACAGTTGAGGACGCTGTGAGATGAGCATTGAACTTCTCCTTTATCGGCGACCGCTATATGACGCCGGTAGGTTCCAAACGGCAAATACCGCCAGAACGGGAAAGTGGATGGATGCGCCGGGTAGCGAATCCTGTTGTTTTACTTCGAGTAAAGCTCGACGATGAGCTGCTCCTGCAGCGGAACGTCGATCTGAGCGCGCTCGGGCAGCTGGTGCACGAGGATGCGCAGGGTCTCAGGAACGACCTGCAGCCACGCGGGAACGACAGCATCGACCAGGTTGTCCTGGGCCTCTTCGAACCACAGCATGTTGCGGGACTTCTCGCGGACATCGATGATGTCGTACTGGGTCACACGGTAAGAAGGCACGTTGGTCTTCTTGCCGTTCACGGTGAAGTGACCGTGGGACACCAGCTGGCGGGCCTGGCGGCGAGTGCGTGCCAGACCAGCGCGGTACACAACGTTGTCCAAACGGGACTCCAGGAGAACCAGCAGGTTGTCACCGGTCTTACCCGGGAGGCGGTTAGCCTCCTCGTAGTAGCGGCGGAACTGCTTCTCCATCACACCGTAGGTGAAGCGAGCCTTCTGCTTCTCCTGCAGCTGGAGCAGGTACTCAGATTCCTTGATGCGAGCGCGGCCAGCCTGCCCCGGAGGGTACGGACGACGCTCGAAGGACATGTCGCCGCCGACGAGGTCGACGCGGAGGCGACGGGATTTACGGGTAGCAGGGCCTGTATAACGAGCCATGATGTGTTACCTCTATTCCTTTCTGCCTAGTTAAACGCGACGACGCTTCGGCGGACGGCAACCGTTGAACGGCTGCGGCGTCACGTCGGAGATCGAGGACACCTCCAGGCCGGCGGCCTGGATGGAACGGATTGCGGTCTCGCGGCCGGAGCCCGGACCCTTGACAAAGATGTCAACCTTCTTCATGCCGTGGTCCATTGCCTTGCGGGCAGCGTTTTCAGCAGCCATCTGCGCAGCGAACGGAGTGGACTTACGGGAACCCTTGAAGCCGACATGGCCGGAGGATGCCCAGGAGATAACAGCACCGCTCGGGTCCGTGATGGTCACGATGGTGTTGTTGAAGGTGGACTTGATGTACGCGTGGCCGTTGGCCACGTTCTTCTTAACGACGCGGCGACCAGTGCGACGCGCGCCGGAACGAGTCTTAGGAGCCATGAATTACTTCTTCTTTCCTGCGATGGTCTTCTTCGGTCCCTTACGGGTGCGCGCATTGGTCTTGGTGCGCTGGCCACGGACGGGAAGACCGCGACGGTGGCGCAGGCCCTGGTAAGAGCCAATTTCGATCTTGCGACGGATGTCAGCCTGGACTTCACGGCGGAGGTCACCCTCCACCTTCCAGGAGCTCTCAATGACATCACGAAGAGCAGCAACCTGATCATCGGTCAGGTTGTCAGTGCGCAGGTCAGGAGAAATACCAGTTTTCTCCAACAGTTCCTTGGAACGGGCAGGGCCGATTCCGTAAATGTAGGTAAGTGCGACCTCCATGCGCTTGTTGCGCGGCAGGTCAACACCAGCAAGACGTGCCATGTGGTACGTGCCTTTCAGGTTGTTTCGGTGGTTTTCTCCCTACTCGTCCACGCCACGCGACGCTTGTGTCCGGACCGTACCGGACGATTGGGTCGTGATCCACGTGGCTCCAGCCACCGCAGCCGGAGGTAAGAAGGCAAACCCACCTTGGGGTATGCCGTGAATAAGGAGGCTTAAAGGTTTACTTGTAGCGGTAGACGATACGTCCGCGTTCCAGGTCGTACGGGGAAAGCTCCACGACAACCCGGTCCTCAGGGAGAATGCGGATGTAGTGCTGGCGCATCTTGCCGCTGATGTGAGCGAGAACTTCGTGCCCGTTGTCCAGTTCGACACGGAACATTGCGTTCTTCAAGGGCTCGACAATGCGACCCTCAACCTCGATTGCGCCTTCTTTAGCCATACACTCCGCTTTCCCGGCACCATGCTTGATGCGGTGAAACCGCTGGTACCTAACGTATTTGAGTCAACTGCTTAGAGCGTGCAGCACAAAACTACACACCGTTTGACAACTATAGCCATCTACCTGCGGGAAAACAAAATTCTTTCACGCTCGACGTGCACCGGTGGCGCGCCATAACTCCCACAAATAAAGGTCTGAATCCGTCAGATCAAAAGCACGGATTTTTTCAAGTTTGTTGCGCACGGTATTCGGGTGAATCTCCGCCATTTTTGCTGCTTTCCCCGTGGAGAACCCGGAGCGCACGAGTGCTTGGACTAATTCTGGCGCACCCGCAATATCTTTCAGCAGGTCATCCAGCTCACGTACACAGTTATAAAGTTCAAACTCTGTGAGCATGGCGGCGGCTTTGATGGTGGGACCGCAATCGTCGATAAGCCTCATGGGCACGCCTGAAAGCGACGCGGCATATGCAGCGATCCGTGCTTGCCTGAGCGCCTGAGAAGCACCGTCATGGGCGTGAAACGGTGCCGATCCTCCCGCGACAGTGCCGAGCTGCGCGCCCATGCGACTCACATAGTCATTGGCGGTTGTCAGAACTGCGGGCGCGTTACCAATGAACCCAACGATGACGGGAACCCTGGCTTGAGCAGCCACTTGAGCGATACGCTCGGCAAATACTGCGCCCTGCTTCGGGCTTTCCCCACCCGCGACCACAAGGCGCAGGCGTGCCTCGGAGGAGAAACCATGCGCCGCCAAAAACGCGGCGATTTTCTCCTGATCTGCTTCGGCCCCAGTGAAACCTTCAAGAAAGACGGACGCATCTGCAAAAAGGTTGCGCGCGAAGCGCCGTTGGGTTTCGAAGTAGATGTGGAGCAAGTTGGCTAACGTCGCGGCAACTGGATCTTCCTTGTGAGGCGGCTTGCCACTGCGCGTGCCCCGCACAAGCCAGGCATCATGTGTCAACGCACGCTGGGTGTCAGATTCACCCAGAACAGTGGCGTCCAACAACCATCGGCCAAGTTCAAAAGCTGTCTCCGTCTCACGTCCAGCCAGGAGCCGACGAGCAACAGTGCGGCTGGGCAGCGCTCCCACCTGCGCGAGAACTTTGCCCGTGGTTGAGATGACCGCTACCGATTCACCCACCATCGCGGCATACTGCTCTACCAGTGCAACCGCGGGGTTTTCCGCGAGAAGAGCCGGGTTGAGCCTTTCTACCGCACGTAGACGGCGATACATCGCAGCATCTGGGTGCTGGCTTTGTACATTCCGCGCTGCCGCATACACATCGATGCGGCGAAGTGTCGCCTCTGCCTTGAGCACAGGAAAGGAGGCTCGGGATGCAGCTGAGATGAACTCGGCGGGCGGCCCGGAGCCAAGCCACACGATCCCAGCCGCATGGTTAACGGAACGAAGCAGCCCGCGGTTGACCGGTGCACTGCCCTGCTGGTGGATCACCAGCCACCCCGCTGGGATGTCATCTTCTGACGTGCAGATCCCTTCGAACACGGTTGAAGCAGCACCTTCTGTGAGGGGGCGCAGCCGGGGCTCTTCCAAGAGAAGATCTCCGAGGGTTGCCGTGGACACGATTCAACTTTCTCTCATGGGGATGAGCTGTGCATTTGTGGGTTTACACAAGTTTTTGAAACAAGATTCAACTTATCAATATTGACCCGTGTTCACGCCGGCACCATAGTGAGTGAAACCCAGATCACTTTTGGGGCCGAAATGAGATTGGAGTCACTATGGGGCAGAAAGAAAAGCCGTACCGTATCGCCGTCGATGTCGGTGGAACCTTCACCGACGTGGCCATCAGCAACACCCAAACCCACGAATTGACCGTGGCTAAAGTTCCGTCGACACCGCACGACCCTATGGAGGCGGTTCTTAACGGGCTCGCTGAAGGCGGAGTATCCCTCGACGAAGTGGAAATCCTCAGCCACGGCACCACCGTTGCTACGAACGCGCTGATTCAGCGCCGCTTCCCTCCCGCCGCCCTCATCACAACGAAAGGATTCCGGGATGTCCTGGAAATCCGCGATGGCACGAAAGATGAGCTTTGGGATGCATATGTGGATGTTGGGCCGCCGTACATTGCTCGCCGCAACCGCTACGAGGTCACCGAACGCATTGACTATGACGGCGTTGAGCTGACTCCCCTCAATGTGGAAGAAGCCCGCGAGATCGCCCGTATCCTGCGCCGGAAGAAGATTGAGACAGTCGCCGTATGCTTCCTCAACTCCCATGCGAACGCGGAGCACGAGCAGCAGATGGCGCACATTCTCGCTGAGGAATTGCCGGATGCGGCGGTGTCCACCTCCGCGGAGATCCTGCCCGAGATCTTTGAGTACGAGCGTTTTTCCACAACGGTGTCCAACGCAGTCCTCGCTCCGCTGGTGTCTGGCTACGTCAACCGGTTGTCGGAGCAACTCAAAGAGGGTGGCTACACCGGTGATCTGCTTCTCCTCCACTCCGGCGGCGGCTCGATGACACCACAGATGGTATCCAAGTACCCGGTGCGTCTTGCCGCCTCCGGTATTGCGGCCGGGGCCATTGCCGTCCAAGACATTGCCACTCGTTGTGGATACTCCAACGCGATTGGCCTGGAAATGGGCGGCACCTCCACCGATATTTCGCTGACCTATGAAGGTGAGATCCGCATTACTAAACAGTGGCAAGTGGAGTACGGCTTCCCCATCGCTTTCCCCTCCATTGAGGTTCTCACCATTGGTGCTGGCGGTGGGTCTCTCGCGTGGATCGATGATGCTGGGTCGCTGCGCAACGGCCCGCAGTCTGCGGGCGCAGATCCAGGCCCCGCATGCTACGAGCGTGGTGGTGATCAGCCCACAAACACTGATGCGAATTTGCTGCTGGGGCGTCTCGGGGACAGCCTCATCGGTGGCGCATTGACCTTGAGTAAGGACGCTGCCAAGGAATCCATCGAGCGCGTGGTTGCAGGTCCGCTCAACCTGGAGCTCGATGTGGCTGCGGAAGACATCATCAAGGTCGCTAACGCGAATATGGCTGATGCGGTGCGCCTGCTGTCCATCCGCCGTGGCTATGACCCACGTGACTTCGTTCTCGTTGTCGGCGGTGGTGCCGGTGCACTGCACGGCGCGGAAGTCGCGCGTGACCTCTCAATTCCCACCGTGGTTGTGCCATATTACCCGGGCGTGACTTCAGCTCAGGGATGCTTGCTCGTGGACATCCGCCATGACTTGTCGCAGATGTACCAGGTCGCTATGCAGGACATTGATGCGAATGATCTGCTTGACACCTTCCATGGCATGGAAGACCGGGCACGTACCAAACTCGCGCATGAAGGGGTGCCCGAGGAGAACATGCGCTTTAAGCGTACTGCGTCGCTGCGTTACCGCGGTCAATGGAGGTCGCTCACCGTCGAGTTGCCAGGTTCAGGCACGCTTACCGACGAAGCCTTGGCTCTCTTCCATGAAGAGCACGAACGCGAGTACTCCTTCTCTGATCGGACGAAGGAGGTGGAGCTCTACCAAGTTGGCTTGGTGGCTATCGGTGAGCTTGAGTCCCCACCATTCAAGCGCTATGAGGTCGCGGACCCGTCGACTTTGTCGGCGCCTGAGGCTGCGTCGGAACGCGACGTGTACTTCTCCTCCAACGGGGGTTGGGCCAAGGTTCCTGTGTACCAACGCGAAGATTTGCAGCCCGGCGTGCGCCTGAGTGGCCCTGCCATCATCGACCAATTTGACGCAACCACTGTTGTTCCTCCGGGTGATCTCGCGGAGATCGACGAGTGGAAGAACATCCGTATCCACATCGGCCAGGCCGAGTAACAAGAGAGGAAAACAGGCAATGTCTATCACACCCACCTCCCGCCGCACACTCGATCCCGTCACTTTCGAGGTTCTCAAGAATGCTTTTGCAACATCTGTGAACCTGATGAGTGAGCAGATCCTGCGCACGTGCTATTCGTTTGTGATTTACTCCCGCGACTTCTCTTCTGCTTTGTGCGATGCGGAAGGAAATACCGTCATGCAGGGCAGCCAGGACATCGCTGTCCACGTGGGTACTCTGCACTTCCAGTGCAAGGCTGTACTCGAGGAATTCGGCGACGACATCCATGAAGGCGATGTCTTTGCGGTCAATGACCCGTACATGGGTGGCACTCACATGAACGATGTTTCGTTCATCCGCCCTATTTTCGCTGAAGGTGAACTCATCGCCTTTGCACAGAACAAGGGACACTGGGCTGATGCCGGCGGCAGTGTTCCCGGTTCCTTTGATGTTTCCGCGAAGACCTTCTACAGCGAAGGGATCCGCATCACGCCAGTGCGGATCTGGAGTCAGGGCCACTACCTGAAGGATGTGGCAAAGATGATCGCCTCCAACACTCGCGACCCAGAGATTGTTATCGGTGACCTTGAAGCGCAGGCAGAGGCCACCGCTGTGTGTGAGCGCGAAGTGCTCCGTCTCGTGGATAAGTACGGTGTGGACACTATCCGCACCGCTTTGCGGGAAGTTCAGGACTATGTCGAGGATATTGTGCGTGCCCGCGCAAAGGAGCTTCCTGACGGCGAATGGTCCACCGTCGATTACATTGATTACGACCCAGCCCACGGCGAAGGCATGGTGCCCGTCAAGGTGACCATGCGCATCAAAGACGATCAGATCTCCTACTCTTTGGACGGCTCCGCGCCCGCTGTGGGCAGCTTCCTCAACGCGGGGTACGGTTCCGCGTTCTCCGGTGTGGTTGCGGGCACGAAGACGTTCTTCCCGGATGTGCCGTTGAACTCTGGCTTGTACCGCGCCTTGGACATTGATCTGGGCAAAGAAGGCACCGTGGTCAACGCAGGTATCCCCCACGCGGTCACCGGTTTCTGTTCCGGCCCGTACGAGAAAATCATGAACGCGGTCTTTGAAATCTGGTCCACCGTCAACCAGGAACGCGCCATCGCCTGCTCCTTCAACTTGGAGTACCTACTGATCGGTGGCTGGGATACGCGGGAAGTAAAGCAGTCCGGCGGCAAAGGCGCGTACTTCATGTGGTACGACTGGATGGCCGGTGGCTGGGGTGGTCGCACTGACCGTGACGGTTCCGGGGCAACAGCTCCAGTATTTGGCACCGGCCTGGCCGTGCAGCCGATCGAAGGACAGGAACGTCTCTCCCCCGTGATCACCAGCCACCACAGTGTGGTCACCGATTCCGGCGGGCCGGGCAAGTTCCGTGGCGGAGTGGGTGTGTCCAAAGGTGGCACCCTCACTGACTGCACTGACACAGTGATGAGTTACTGCTGTGACCGCTCACGCAATGTCACCTGGGGTATCAATGGCGGGCTGCCCTCCACACCGCAGGGTGTCTGGCTCAATCGTGACACCCCGGATGAGGAATTCCTTGGGGCACTGTTTTCCAACCACACCATTCGTCCGGGCGATGTTTTCGAGCGCCCCTCCGCTGGTGGTGGCGGATTCGGTGACCCGCTGGACAGGGATCTCAATGATGTCCTGGAGGATGTGATCGATGGCTATGTTTCCATAGAACGCGCAGCGAAAGATTACGGAGCCGTCATCAACGCTATCGATCCAGAGATTGACCACTACGAGGTTGATCAGGATGCAAGCGCGAGCTTGCGGGAAGAACTTCGTTCGACCCGCGCCGCCAAGATCACAGAGGACGCGGAAA
The DNA here is from genome assembly GCF_008693065.1 of Corynebacterium tuscaniense. Classification (GTDB taxonomy): domain Bacteria; phylum Actinomycetota; class Actinomycetes; order Mycobacteriales; family Mycobacteriaceae; genus Corynebacterium; species Corynebacterium tuscaniense. The sequence goes on from NZ_VXKH01000055.1 coordinate 9,396, forward strand.
GTGTTGCGCAACGTTTCCGGGACGGCGAGCTGGACATCCTGGATCTGGTGCGCCACTACGGTGTCATCCTGGATTGGGCAACCGGCGAACTCCTGCCCACCACCACTCAGCAGTACCGCGAGCAGCTGCAGCGCCGCTCCCTGAGCCACTGGGGCTAGGCCCAGAATAGAAAAACGGCGCTTCCGACTATCCGGGAGCGCCGTTTCTCACACGGAGCTAGAACACGTGCACCTGGTCACCGATGCGCAGTGTGTTGAAGTAATGCTGTGCATCAGCGCGGTACATGCGGATGCAGCCAGCGGACTTGATCGAAGGATCGCCCTGGTGGAACGCGATGCCGTTGTAGGTGAAGTAGGTAGCAAACGGCATGGGCGCGTTGTCGAACTCGAAGGAAATCTCATCGCGCACCTTACGGTTGACGCGGTGGAAGCCCTTCGGGGTGTCCTGTCCCGGCTTGCCGGAGGCCATGCGGACTGGGCCGTAGGTGACCTTGCCGTTTTCCTGCAGCCAGGTGCGTTGGTTGGCAATGTCCACGCAGGCGCGAGCAGTTGGGGCGCAGCCAGCCGGCTGGTTCGGCTGAGGGACCGGTGCTGGTGCGGGTGCGGGTGCAGGT
>NZ_VXKH01000056.1 GCF_008693065.1 Corynebacterium tuscaniense
CCCACCCGGATGGGCTGGTGGACCTGTCCGTGGGCGGGCCCGTTGACCCCGTCCCGCCGTCTATCCAACTCGCGCTGGCTGAAAACGCCGCCGAGCCGGGCTACCCGCAGACGACTGGCACGCCTGAGTTGCGAGCGGCGATCGTCTCCGCGCTGTCGCGTCGCTTCGGCATCGAAGGACTCAGTGAAAGCGCCGTGCTGCCCACCATCGGGCTTAAAGAAGTCGTGGCATGGTTGCCCACGATGCTGGGCCTGCGTGGCCAAACCGTTGTTATTCCGGAAGTCGCGTACCCCACCTACGAAGTCGGCGCACTCATCGCCGGGTGCAACGTCGTGCGCTGCGACGACCCGGCCAATGCCCCCCGCGACACCGCCCTCGTCTTCCTCAACTCGCCCTCCAACCCGACCGGTGCAGTAGCCCCTGTAGAGCAGCTGCGCGCCTGGGTTGCGTTTGCGCAGGAAACCGGCGCCATCATCGCCTCCGATGAGTGCTACTTGTACTTAGGGTGGTCCGTTGAACCGGTGTCGCTGCTACACCCGTCTGTCACGGATGGTGACAATACCGGTTTGTTGGCGCTGCACTCCCTGTCCAAAACGTCCAATATGTCGTCTTATCGTTGCGGCATGGTCTCCGGCGACGAAGCGCTTGTGCAGGAAATTCTGGAGGTGCGCAAACACACCGGTCTCATCGTTCCGGGGCCGATCCAACACGCTATGGTTGCTGCGCTAGAAATTGACCTGCACGAAGAAATGCAGCGCTCTACCTATGCGATGCGTCGTCTTGAGCTGCTCAAGGCTTTGCCCGAGGCTGGGTTCACCGTCGACCATTCCGATGCTGGCCTGTACCTCTGGGCACAGCGCGATGGCATGGATTCCCGCCAGGCCCTCGACTGGCTTGCCGACCGTGGCATCCTCGCCGCCCCCGGTGATTTCTACGGCCCAGCCGGCGCTGACCATGTCCGCATCGCCCTGACAGCGACCGACGAACACATCGCCGCCGCGGCCAACCGATTGATTTCCTAAACACGCCCAGAACACGCACGGTTTCGGCGCGTCGTGTCTCACGGAGTAAGATTGCCGAAAGTTGAACGCACCCTAAAACCCGGACTGAGGAGAGCTGCATGGTGGAAACGGTGCCCTCATCGGCGGAGTCGGCTGAGTCGGCTGAGCCCGTCGGGTCTGCGGCGGTTAGTGGCGCGAATAAGGCGAAGGGTGTGAAGCTCGTCGATAGTGCTCGCGAGTTCATCAAGTTCGGCATCGTGGGTGGCTCGGGTGTGCTGGTGAACCTTCTCGTGGTGTTCATAGCCACGAAGAGTTTCGGCGCCGGGTGGGGCATCCATGAGAATGATGTCTTTTTGAACCTCTTTGGCACTCGGTGGAATATCCGTTGGTACCACGTGATCATGACGATCGCTTTCGTTGTTGCCAACACCTGGAATTACCAGTTGAACCGCTCTTGGACGTTTAAGAACGCGTCAAAACGGTCTTGGCTGCGCGGGTTTTTCCCTTTCTTGACCACGGGCGTGGTGGCGTTCGTGGTCAGCCAAACTGTAGCTACGTTGTTGATGAATCCAACATCACCCATCGCTTTGCCGGACCACATCTTCGATGGCTCCACGGGGTTGCGCACGAAGTTCTACTGGTCCGCCGGGATTTCTACGTTGGTGGCAATGCCGGTGAACTTCATCATCAACAAGCTATGGACTTTCGGGCGCCCCAAAGTCATCCGTATTGAAACGGTTTAAAAAGAACATTCAACGCGCCCCATTCGCTGTGTTTATTGGGCACTGCGTAGCCGTTAGGTGAGCGCCAGATTGGTTGGGCGCCAACCTTGTCTATTCGGCCGCGACGCACCATGCCAGGGTCGTCGTCGTTGGTGCCGTTGTGGTAGCGACAGAGGGGGACAAGGTTCGCAACATTCGTCTCGCCCCCGTTCTTCCAGGCTGTGATGTGGTGGATTTCGCAGTTTTCTGCACCATGCCGGCATCCAGGCACCGGGCAGACCGGCATCACCGCCTTGGCTAGGTCCCGTTGCTTCTGGTTGGCAAACCGCTGCGTCCGGTAGAGGTTGACGGCGCCTTCCTGTGGATGGAAAAGCGCCACCTCGAGTTCCGCGCCGTGGTACTCGGCGAGATAGTCCGCACCGGTCATGGTGGTGCCGTCGGTGAGCCCAAGGATGGTCTCATAGCCTTCGCCGCGCACGATTCTCACGTAAGCGGGCAGCGGGATGAGCACCAAGGGGCGCGGGGCAGCGGCGGGAATACCTGCGCCATCACCCCGCAAGAGCTTGAGCAGCGGTCGGACCATCTGTGCCGCAGCAGGCTTCGACGGATCAATCAACGAGCGCAGCGCGTGTTCCAAGTCCGCCAGGTCCCGTTCGGGTGCAGTGACAGACATGCCTCCCATCCCATCCCGTGGCGCGTGGAATTTCACCTGCGGCTTCGGTGCTGCGGGCTGGGGGCGGGGGATGAGGCGGTCGGCGCGACGCCGTAAAGCCTCGTATGTGCAATGCGAAGCCAGCAGAGCGCGGCGAAGACGCATGCGCTCGCCGTGGTCTTCGATATGCGCGATTCGCTTCTCGACGAACACCAGCTGCTCCACCACAAACCCACCCACCAACGCCTCCTCCCGGGCAAGCCGTTGTTGCTTGGGGGTGCGCGTTGGCCCCCAGTAAGCGCGGTGGACGGTCTGGAGATCAGCAGCATGGCGTGGCGACATCCCGGCGGCAATAGCACGCTGGCGGTCGAAGCCTTCGAGGGCGGTGAGCGCGGTGCCGGAGAGGACCTCCAGGAGTTCGTCGAACGTCATACTTCGGACGCTATGTGGGCGGGAAGGCGCCCGCAAGCATCACGTGCTGCGCCTGTGGATAACTGTAGTGACACGTCTACAAAACGACGTTTTATCCACAGAAACAGGCGTTGGGCTAGTTTTTGTGCAGCGCCTCGTTGAGCTCGACAGCCTTGGCGCGGACGGCTTCGACGGCTCCGGTGAGCGAATTGCGGCGGAATAAAAGACCGTTCTTGCCGGACAGTTCGAGGGCTTTCGCTTCCGTGCCGTCGCTGAGGCGAACTTTGGTGCCGGCGGTGAGGTAGAGGCCAGCTTCGACAACGCAGTCATCGCCTAGTGATATGCCCACTCCTGAGTTCGCGCCGAGCAGGCAGCGCTGCCCGATTGTGATGGTTTCCTTCCCACCACCGGACAGTGTGCCCATGACGGACGCTCCGCCGCCGATGTCTGTACCGTCCCCGACGACAACGCCAGCGGAGATACGGCCCTCGACCATGGAGGCGCCGAGGGTGCCGGCGTTGAAGTTCACAAAGCCTTCGTGCATGACGGTGGTGCCTTCGGCCAGGTGGGCGCCAAGGCGGACACGGTCAGCATCGCCGATGCGCACACCGGTTGGGACAACGTAGTCCACCATTCGGGGGAACTTGTCCACGGAGTAAACCACCACCGGTCCCTTCGCCGCGAGACGCCCGCGCGTCATCTGAAAATCACCGACGGCGCAGGGGCCGTAGTTCGTCCACACGACGTTGGACAGCAGCCCAAAGATGCCGTCCATGTTCGCACCGTGGGGGCGGATGAGGCGGTGGGAGAGGAGGTGGAGGCGCAGGTAAACGTCGTAGGCGTCGACGGCGGGCTGTGCAAGATCCGCGATCGTCGTTTCCACCGCTACGCGCGCCACGCCGCGGTCTTCGTCGGGGCCAACCAGCGCTGCGAAGCGGGCGTCAGGTTCGTCGAGGCGCTGTGTCCCCGTCCCTGTCACCGCCTCTCCAATCTTGGGGGCTGGGTACCAGACGTCGAGGACGGTGCCGTCGTAGGTCAGCGTTGCTATGCCGCGGGCGTGTGCAGTCGTGGGTGAATCCATGCGGATTACTTTAGGGCGCTCCGCTTCTTTGTCAGGAGCGACAAGCCGACCAATGCAAGGGAGAGGATGGTGACGGAGATGACTTGGGAGCGGGCGTTGGCGTCGAAAAGCATGAGAACGGTGAGCCCGAGCAAAGCTGCCAACGTGACCCACGGCACCCACGTGGCGCCGCGTACGCGGACGGCAGAGGAGCTGATGCGCGGGTGAAGTTTGATGAAGCTCAGCGTGATCATGATCCACGTGACAATGAGGCAGCCACCGGTGGCGGACATGATGAAGTCAATCATTCCCGGCGGATTCCACCACTGTAGGCCGACCGCGACGAACGCGAAGAACACAGAGATGAGCACCGAGTTCATGGGCACGTTGTTGGCGTTGGTTTTAGCCATCCACTTCGGAGCGTCGCCTTCGAGGGCCTGCTGGTAGGCGAGGCGGGAGGTGCCATAGATCTGGGCATTGAACGCGGAAAGCAGGGCGAGCACGATGACCACTTCCATGAACGCTGCGGCGCCCGGAATGTTGGCCATGTCGAGCACGGCAGTGAAGGGGGAGTCCGCAGCGGAATCAGCACCGTCGATGGACGCGTAGGGCAGCAGCAGCGTGATCACGGCGACGGAGCCGAGGTAGAACACGGCGATGCGCCAGATGATGGAGTTCACGGCGCGCTTGACGTTATCGGCCGGGTTTTCGGATTCGGCGGCGGCGATGGTGACCACTTCGATGCCCCCGAATGCGAAAGCGACGGCGAGAAGCCCCGCGGCGATACCCGCGATGCCGTTGGGGGCGAAGCCGGATTCGCGCACGTTGTCAAAGCCGACGAAACCGCTTGCCGGCAAAACGCCGAGCCACAGCAGCACGCCAATGATGAGGAAGCCGATGATCACCGCGATCTTGATCATGGCGAACCAGTACTCAAATTCGCCGAACCCCTTGACCTGGGCCAGGTTCACGGCGGTGAGAATGACCACGACGGTGAGCCCTGGCACCCATTGGGGCACGTCAAACCAGGAGGCCATCATGGCGGATGCACCGGTGAGTTCGGCGCCGCACGCCATGATCAGCAGAAAGTAATACAGCCAGCCGAGCAAGAACCCCGCCCAGTGGCCGAATGCCATGCGCCCGTAGGTGGCAAAAGAACCCGACGAGGGGTGCGCAGCAGCCATCTCGCCGAGCATGCGCATAACGGCGATGACAATGAGCCCGGCGATTGCGTACGCAACAAGAATCGCGGGGCCGGCAGCGCGGATGCCCACGCCGACGCCGAGAAACAGGCCGGCACCCACCGCGGTGCCTAGGCCCATGAGGGTGAGGTGTCGGGATTTCAGCCCGGTGCCGAGTTCGCTTTGGCTTGTCCGCGAGCCCATTAATTCGCCGTCCTTCCCTCCGGCTTACGCGTCCACAGGACGCCGGCGAGGGAAATGATGCCGACGACGACGGCGACGGCGAACATCTGGAAACGCCCGTCCGGATTGGAGAGCATGAGCAGGATGACACCACCGGTAAGCGCAACCATGATCCAGGGGAGGACGTTGGGTGCCCACATGCGGACGTCGGTAATTTCGCCGTTCTCGACGAGTTTGGGGTGCAGGCGCACAAAGGACAGTGCAACGGCGATCCACAGCACGATGAGGCAGCCGCCGACCGCGTTAAGCAGGAAGGCGAGCAGCCCCGGTGGGTTCCAGTACTGAAGGGCAACAGCGACGAAGCCGAAGAAGACGGAGACGACGACGGCGCGGACAGGAACACCGCGGCTATCGGTCTGGGCGAAGGCCTGGGGTGCGTCGCCGCGCACGGCGAGGTTCTGCAGGAAGCGGGAGGAACCGTAGATCTGAGTGTTGCATGCGGAAAGCAGCGCTACGACGATAACGGCTTCCATGATGCCCACGGCACCTGGGATGTTGGCCATCTCCAGGACGGCGGTGAAGGGGGATTCAGCGGCCGAGTCTGCGCCACCGATTTGGTCGAAGGGCAGCAGCAGAATGATCAGCAGGACGGACCCGATGTAGAACACGGAGATGCGCCAGATGATGGAGCGGATCGCGGAGTGCACGCCGGCTTCTGGGTTTTCGGATTCGGCGGCGGCGACGGTGACAAGTTCAATACCGCCGAAGGCGAACGCCACCGCCAAGAGTGCGGTAGCCACGCCAGCCCAACCGTGCGGCATGAAGCCGACCTCGTTGACGTTGGTCAAGCCGATGAAGTCGCCCGACGGCAACAGGCCTAGCCACAGTGCCGCGCCGATGCACAGGAAGGCGACTATGACGAGGACCTTGATCAGTGCGAACCAGAATTCGAACTCGCCGAAGTTTTTTACTGCGGCGAAGTTGATCACGGTAAAGACAGCAATGGCCGCCAGCGCCGGGATCCATGGAGAGATGCCAAACCAGTGGGCGACGATGGCGGAGGCACCGGTGATTTCAACGGCCATGATCATGATCATCATGAACCAGTACAGCCAGCCGATGGCGAAGCCTGCCCAGCGGCCGTAGGCCTGTTCAGCGTAGATGGAGAAAGTGCCTGAGGAGGGGCGTGCAGCGACCATCTCCGCGAGCATCTGCATGAAGCACACGGTGATGAAGCCAGCGACGATGTAGGCGAGGATGACGGCAGGGCCTGCGGCGGCGATGCCAACGCCGGTGCCGAGGAAGAGTCCGGCACCGATAGCTGAGCCGAGGCCCATCATGGTGAGGTGGCGCGTTTTCAGACCGCGAGCAAGCGCGGTGGAATCGGCGACGGGAGAAACAGGTGTGGACATGCCCAACACTTTAAACGGCGCCGCGCAGCCGTTGACATTGCGCTCCGGTTTAGCGGTGTCGTATGAGTCCTAGGTGCGCCACCGAAGAACGGGGGTGGTGGAGTACGGCTCGTTCTGGATGCTCATGTTGTTTGAACCGGCGATGTTGGTGGCGGGGAAATCGTTACCCGTGGTGGGGTCAAAGATAGGGGTCTGCGGTTCCAGGATGATGCCGGCGCCAACGTTGCAGTTGTTGCCTAGGCTGATGCCGTTGACGCTGGCGGTGGGGTGGAAGTAGCAGTTGTCGCCGATGCGCATGGGGGCGCGACCTAAGTCGGTGGTGCGGGTGGCCATGAGGGCACTGCCACGCTCGAGGGTGCTGTGCGCGCCAACGACGACGAAGGAGGAGATAGTGCCTTCCACTCGCACGGGTCCAAGCGTCCCGGCGTTGTACGACACGTATCCTTCGCGCACCACGGTGGTTCCTTCGGCGAGGTAGGCGCCCAGGCGGACACGCTCGGCTTCCGCAATGGTGACACCGGTGGGCACCACGTAGTCCACCATGCGGGGTAGTCGTTCGATGCTGTACACGTGGATCGTTCCGCGTGCGCGCAGGTTTGTCCGTACGTATTCAAAATCATCGGGCAGACACGGCCCCTTGTTGGTCCACGCGACGGGAACGAGGAGGTCCAGTGCGTCTGTCATGTTGATCTCCAGCGGCCGCACTTTGCGGTGGGAGAGCAGGTGGAGGCGGAGGTAAACATCGAAAGCATCAATCGCAGAAGCGTCCAGATCGGCAATTTCGGTGAGGATCGGAACCACTTCGACGTGCCTGTCCCGGTCCATGCCGACGAGGTTGAGCAAGCGCGGGGAAAGTTCGTTGGCGCTGACTCGGCGGGTGGAGGGAGTGGCGATATCGTCGATAAGCGAAACTGTGGGGAACCAGGCATCGAGAACGGTTCCGTCGGCGGCGATATGAGCAATTCCTAATGCACGGGCTCCAACTGGCATGGGTGTCATCGTACTAGGCTCGCACGCGTGGATATCTTCGCCGACCCAGTTGAGCTGACTAAGCAGCTTATCGACGTCCCGTCCCCCTCCCACCATGAAAAGGCCCTCGCCGATGCCCTCGAGGGACCCCTGCGGGATTTGCCGGGCGTGGAGATTGTGCGGCGCGGCAACACGCTTGTGGCGCGGACGCATCGAGGGCTGCCGCAACGCGTGGTGTTGGCGGGGCATATTGATACGGTGCCGATCGCGGACAACGTCCCGCACCACATGGAGGGGGACGTTTTGTGGGGGTGTGGTGCCGTGGACATGAAGTCCGGGATGGCGTGCTACATCCATGCTTTTGCCACGTTGTGTGATGCGGATGACCTTGCCTTTGACCTCACCTTGATTTGCTACGAGGCTGAGGAAGTGGCCGCGCAGTACAACGGCCTGGCTTTGTTGGAGCGTGACTGTCCGGAGCTTCTGGCAGGGGACCTGGCGTTACTCGGGGAGCCGTCGGGTGCGGTGATTGAGGCCGGTTGCCAGGGCAGCATTCGCGTCATTATCACGGCTCGGGGGACGCGGGCGCATTCCGCGCGAGGCTGGCTGGGACACAATGCGGCGCATGATCTCGCAGGCGTACTGGCGCGCATTGCAGCCTACGAGCCGCGCACCGTCACCATCGCTGGTTGCGAATACCGCGAAGGCCTCAACGTCGTTGGCCTGTCAGGTGGTGTGGCCACGAACACCATCCCGGATGAGGCCCAGCTCACCGTCAATTTCCGCTTCGCCCCAGACTGCAGCCTGGAGAAGGCCAAGGCGCACCTGGAGGAGGTGTTGGCCCTCGAAGAAGGCTTGGAGTTGACCTACGACGACGCCGTTGGTGGCGCGCTGCCCGGCCTGGATGTTCCGGTCGCACAGGGGCTTTTGGCGGCTGTCGGTGGGGTTTATCGCGCTAAGTTCGGATGGACGGATGTGGCCCGCTTCTCTAGTCTGGGTATTCCGGCTGTGAACTTCGGCCCAGGCGATCCGGGCTTTGCCCATAAGATCGACGAGCAATGCCCCGTCAGCCAGATTCAGGGTGTCTCAAACGCCCTGATGGCGTATCTCACCGAGGCCTAAGAGAACAGACAAGTACGACAGTATTAAGGCGAAGAATTCCCGTGGCTCCACACAAAACTCCCCGTCAGTCTTCTGGCCCCGGCCGTGACCGCACGCTCCGTGGCCCCATTTTGGCGCGCGACAGGAACGGGTTTGACCCGTCTACCTATGACCAGCGTCTGTTGGAAATGGGGCGTGCGGACCATGATTGGAAGCACGCTGATCCGTGGCGCGTAATGCGTATTACCTCGGAGTTCATCGCTGGTTTTGATGCTTTGCATGACCTTGATTGGGCTGTCACCGTGTTCGGTTCTGCGCGCTTGGGTGAGGGCACCCCGGAGTATGAGCAGGCGCGCCAGCTCGGCGCAGCACTGGTGGAGGCGGGGTACGCCGTGATCACCGGTGGCGGGCCTGGCCTCATGGAGGGGCCGAACCGGGGTGCGCACGAGGTAGGCGGGACATCCGTAGGCCTAGGCATTGAGCTGCCGTTCGAGCAGGGCCTGAATGAGTGGGTCGATTTGGGCCTGAACTTCCGCTACTTTTTCGCGCGCAAGACCATGTTCCTCAAGTACTCCCAGGCGTTTATCTCGCTGCCGGGTGGGTACGGCACGATGGACGAGGTTTTTGAGATCCTGTGCATGGTCCAGACGGGCAAGGTGACTAATTTCCCGATTGTCCTCCTCGGCACCGAATATTGGGGTGGGCTGGTGGATTGGATCCGCGAACAATTGCTCGGCCGCGGCCTCATCTCGGACGGGGATGATCAGCTCTTCCTGGTTACGGACTCGGTGGATGAGGCGGTGGAGTACATCGTGCAGGCCCACTCCACCATGACGGATCCCCGGAACATCCAGTGACGTCCACCGCGCTGCCCCGGGTGATGGCGATTGTGAACCGCACCCCGGATTCCTTCTATGACCGCGGCGCGACCTTCCACTTCGACGATGCCTTGCGCCGCTGTGCCGAGGTGGTGGAGGCGGGGGCTTCGATCATCGACGTCGGCGGTGTCAAGGCCGGTCCAGGGGACGAGGTTGACGCGGAGGAGGAGACCGAGCGCGTCGCGCCCCTCATCGCGGCGATCCGCGAGCAGCATCCGGCGGTGGATATCTCCGTGGACACGTGG
>NZ_VXKH01000057.1 GCF_008693065.1 Corynebacterium tuscaniense
GTGGATCTCGCCGAGGCGCGCTCTCGGGCGCTTGGATTGCTCGAACGCGTGGGCCTCGCCGAGAAAGCCGATGCCCGCCCGCGCGAGCTGTCCGGCGGCCAGAAGCAGCGCGTGGCCATCGTGCGCGCACTAATGATGCAGCCGAAGGCATTGCTTCTGGACGAAATCACCGCTTCCCTCGACCCCGAGATCGTCCGCGAAGTCCTCGACGTGGTCGTCGGCCTCGCACGGGATGGCATGACCATGATCGTGGTCACCCACGAGATGGCCTTCGCCCGCGCGGTTGCAGACCGCGTCGCTTTCATGGACGCTGGCCGCATCGTAGAAATCGCGCCACCCGAGGAATTCTTCGCTGCGCCGACATCAGAACGTGCGCAACGCTTCCTCGACCAGCTGGTGTTCTAGGGGCAGCTTCCCCTAGAGCAGCTTCCACTCCTCGAGGCCCGGGTACAGCGGGTACTGCTCGGCCAGCTTGGTCACGCGGGCGCGGAGGGAGTCCACGTCAGCATTCTTGCCCTGTGCAAGGGCGGTGCCAATGATGTCAGCGGTTTCCGTGAACGCAGCCTGGTCGAAGCCACGGGTGGCCAGTGCAGAAGTGCCGATGCGCAGGCCGGAGGTGACCATCGGCGGGCGCGGGTCATTCGGCACGGCGTTGCGGTTAACGGTGATGCCCACCTCGTGGAGAAGGTCTTCGGCCTGCTGTCCGTCGAGCTCAGAGTTACGCAGGTCCGCGAGCACGAGGTGCACATCAGTACCGCCGGTGAGCACGTCAACCCCGACTTCCTTGCAGTCCGCGGCGGTCAGGCGTTCAGCGAGGATGCGAGCACCTTCGAGGGTGCGCTCCTGACGGTCCTTGAACTCAGGGGTGCCGGCGATCTTCAGCGCGGTGGCCTTGGCAGCCACCACGTGCATAAGCGGACCACCCTGCTGGCCAGGGAACACAGCGGAGTTCAGCGCCTTGCCGTAATTCTCCTTAGCCAGGATCATGCCGGAGCGCGGGCCGCCAAGCGTCTTGTGAATCGTGGTGGACACCACGTCAGAGTGCGGCACCGGCGACGGGTGCAAGCCAGCAGCAACAAGGCCAGCGAAGTGAGCCATGTCGGTCCACAGGTAGGCCCCAACTTCGTCGGCAATAGCGCGGAACGCAGCAAAATCGACGGTGCGCGGGTATGCAGACCAACCCGCGATGATCACCTGCGGGCGGTGCTCCAAGGCAAGCTCGCGGACCTTGTCCATGTCAATGAGCATGGTGTCCGGGTCGACCTCGTATGCCACGACGTTGTACAGGCGGCCAGAGAAGTTGATTTTCATGCCGTGGGTCAGGTGGCCACCGTGTGCCAGGGAAAGGCCCATGATGGTGTCACCCGGCTTGATCAACGCGTGAAGCACAGCCGCGTTTGCCTGTGCGCCGGAGTGTGGTTGGACGTTGGCGTACTCAGCACCGAAGAGTGCCTTGGCGCGGTCGCGCGCAATGTCCTCAATGACATCAACGTTTTCACAACCACCGTAGTAGCGGCGACCCGGGTAACCCTCGGCGTACTTGTTGGTCAGGACAGAGCCCTGTGCCTGCAGCACGGCGCGGGGAACAAAGTTCTCCGATGCGATCATTTCAAGGGTGTTGCGCTGGCGGGCCACCTCCCCGAGGATCTGCTCGTACACGTCGGGGTCGAGCTGGGAGAGCTCTTGGTAGCGGAGGTCGTCCGTCATGGGCTGCACCTGTTCCTTTCGCATTGCACGGTTTTGTGTCCACCATTGTGCCCCAACGCACCCTGGGACGTTCAATTTATTGCCAGATATTGCCCGAAAGGCACCCCGTTGACCGCGCGGTGGACCCGATCGGGTGGCCCGCGCATGACAGTGCGACAATGGTGCTCATGCCGCGACCAGCTGATCCCAGCCCCTACTTGGACTTCCCGCGTGACGCGTGGCGCGAGCGCCGCGCCAAGATGCCGCAGGTGCTCAGTGAGGCAGATTTGGAGGAGTTGCGCGGTATCGGCGAGATGATCGACTTGAAAGAGGTCGCCGATATTTATCTGCCGTTGTCACGTCTCATTCATCTGCAGATTCGTGCGCGCCAGAAGTTGACAGCGGTGACGGAGACATTTTTGGGCGAGAATCCGGGGCATGTGCCGTTTGTCATCGGGATTGCTGGGTCAGTCGCTGTGGGCAAATCCACGACGGCGCGTGTGCTACAGGTGCTCCTGCAGCGCTGGGATTCGCATCCGCGCGTGGATTTGGTCACCACCGACGGTTTCTTGTTGTCATCGGATGAGCTCAAGAGCCGCAATCTGATGAACCGGAAGGGATTTCCGGAGTCGTACCATCGCCGTGATCTGTTGCGCTTTGTTACGGAGGTCAAGGCCGGACGCAGAAATGTGAAAGCGCCAGTGTATTCCCACGACGCGTATGACGTGATCGAGGGTGAGTATCAGATCGTCGACCAGCCGGACATTCTCATCCTGGAGGGCCTCAACGTTTTGCAGACGGGCCCCACGCTCATGGTCAGTGATCTTTTCGATTTCTCCGTCTACGTGGATGCGCGCACTGAGGACATTGAGCGATGGTACATCGACCGCTTCATTAAGCTCAAGAACACAGCGTTCCGCGAGCCGGGTGCGCACTTTGCGCGTTTCGCGGAGCTGACGGATGAGCAGGCCGCGGCGGAGGCGCGCGCCATCTGGCAGACCATTAACCTGCCCAACCTCGTGGAGAACATTTTGCCCACCCGGGTGCGCGCGTCCTTAGTGCTTAGAAAGTCAGCTGATCATTCAGTGCAGCGCGTGCGCATGCGCAAGATGTAGTTTGCTTATCGACGCCCCGCGGGGCTACTTCCCAAACCGCCGAGACCTCTGCGAATAGTCCCGAAGCGCGCGTAAGAAGTCGATCTTGCGGAATGCCGGCCAGTAGGTGTCCGTGAACCAAATCTCCGAGTAGGCAGACTGCCAGAGCAGGAACCCCGAAAGGCGCTGTTCCCCTGACGTGCGAATGACCAGGTCCGGGTCGGGCTGGCCGGAGGTGTAGAGGTGTTCGGAGAGGGATTCGACCGAGACATCACGAATAAGCTCGTCGAGCGAGACGCCTTCTTCTGCTTTGGCCCGGATGAAATTTTGCACGGCATCGACAATTTCTTGGCGGCCACCATAACCAACGGCGATGTTGACCACGATGCCGTCTTTATTTTCGGTAGCTGCTGCCGCAGCACGCATCCGCGCGGACACTTTATCAGGCAACAATTCCAGGTGGCCGACGAGGCGAATGCGGGCTTCAAAATCATCACTAGATAGTTCATCCACAACACCCGAAATGATGTCGTAGAGCAACTGCACTTCTTCTTCAGTGCGTGAGAGATTCTCCGTGGACAGAAGGTAGATGGTCACCACATCGACGTTCATCTCCGCGGACCAGCGGATCAGTTCCCCGATTTTCTTGGCCCCCACCCTGTGCCCATGAGCAACGTCCGTGAACCCAGCTTCGCGTGCCCAACGCCGGTTACCGTCTGCCATGACGGCAATATGCTTCGGGCGAGTAACGCCAGCCAACTCATGCTTCAAACGCCGTTCGTACAACGGGTAGAGGAGTCGGTCAAACATAGCCACGGCCACTACTGTACTCCGGCGCAGAACAGAGATTTAGAAGAAGCGCTGCTTCCTGCGGTCGAGCACGCCTTGTTCGGCCATGGCGCGGTCAATCGCCTCACGGTCGAACACATCGAGGCCATTCGCCTCAGCAAATGCGCGGCGACGGTTAAAACGGGTGTAGCGCCGGTAAAACGCCCAGCCGATGGACAGCACCACCACTGCCAAGGCAACGACGATGAAAGCGCCGATGGGCTCAGCCTTGCCAAACTCGGGGCCGATCGGGGCGTCCTTGTTCATCTGCTGCGCGTAGTAAAACAGGTTGGTTGCAGTATCCAAGGTCATATAAACCACTCTCTCACTTTTCCACGCCGGTGAACAGATCAGTCTCCGGCAGACTCGTACGCACGCGAGTTTGAGCTAATTCAAATTCTTCTGTCGGCCACAGCTCTGCCTGCACCTCTGGAGGGGAGACCAAGAACGGACCATCCGGGTCAATCTGCGTGGCATGCGCACGCAGGGCGGCGGAACGGTGCGGGAAGTAATCACCGCATTCAACCTGCGTGGTCACCCGCTGCATGATGTCCGAATTATTCTCCTCAAACCGTTTGAGCATCGGTTCATATGGGCTCTCCTTACCTTGCCCAAAGAGGTGATCATGGAGAAGGCGCATGCGCTGCGGAACAAACCCGTGGGTGTAGTACAGCTTCTGCGGCGTCCACGGCTCACCCACCTCTGGCGCATACTCCGGGTTCTCTGCCTCCTCCCACGCGATCATGGACACGTTGTGCACCATGATGTGGTCGGGGTGCGGGTAGCCACCGTTTTCGTCGTAAGTAATGATCACGTGGGGCTTGAACTCACGGATCACCGCCACCACGCGCTTGGCCACCTCCTGGGGGTCCTCCAGCGCGAAGCACCCCTCGGGCAGCGGCGGCAATGGGTCCCCTTCTGGCAGACCGGAATCAACGTAACCCAGCCATTCATGCTCCACGCCCAACACACGCGCGGCTTCCGCCATCTCTTCCTGACGGACTTCCGTGATCCGCTCCATTACCCCCGGGCGATCCATGCCCGGGTTGAGGATGTCACCACGTTCTCCCCCAGTACACGTAAGTACTTTGACGCGGTTGCCTTCGTGCGCGTACCGCGCCATCGCCGCTGCGCCTTTCGACGCCTCATCATCCGGATGCGCATGGATGGCCAGTAAGCGATAGCCCGTCACGTGGTACTCCACCTCTTGTCGGAAATGGTTAGGGGATAATGTTGACTGGCAGACAATAGTAGTAAAGGAGCACGATGAGCACCGCATCGAACCCGACCCCCAGCGCCACCTCGCGCCCGGCCGCACGTTACGGCGAGAAGCCACAGCCCCAAACCAGTGGAGTGGCGGGCAAGGTTGTGGCCATCATCGGCGTCATCCTCGTTGCCCTCATCGTGGTCATGCTCGGCCGCTACGTGATACAGCGCCAAGAGCAGCCCATTTCCGCCACGCTGGTGTCCCACGAGCGGGTCGACGACACAACCTCCCGCGTCTGGTTCGACGTTGAACGCAAGGAAGACACCATGGCGGAACCGTCCTACTGCATCATCACCTCACTGAATTACGACATGGCCGAAATCGGTCGCCGCGAAATTGTCATCCCTGCTGGCGGCGACCGCATCCAGCGCATGCACGTAGACATCCCCGTCAATGACCTTCCCGTCAACGGTGGTGTCTACGGTTGTGCATCCACCATGCCGCCGTACCTCGACCCGACTGCGGAGCATCCGGAGGCACGGTGAGGTGAGGCGGGGATCGCAGAAAAGCATGAGCTCTAGCTGTGCTAATATGCCCTAACGACTAAGCTGAGATATTTAACGGAAACGAGGGTTCAATCCATGGCTGAAACCCAGCAGCAATACATCACCCCGGAAATGAAGGCCAAGCTGGAGGCCGAGCTGCAACAGCTCATTGACAACCGCCCCGTCATCGCCGCAGAGATCAACGAGCGCCGCGAAGAGGGCGACCTCAAGGAGAACGCCGGCTACGACGCGGCCCGCGAGCAGCAGGACCAGGAAGAAGCCCGCATCAAGCAGATTTCCGAGCTGCTGGCTAACTCCACCACTGAGCGCACCGGTGTTGTGGAAGGTGTGGCCCTTGTCGGTTCCGTGCTGCACGTTTACTACAACGGCGATGAAGACGATAAGGAAACCTTCCTCATCGGTACCCGCGCAGCCTCCATCGACAATGAGCACTTGGAAACCTACTCCGAACAGTCCCCGCTTGGTGCTGCCGTTCTAGGTGCCCGTGAAGGTGAAACCCGCACCTACACGGCCCCAAATGGTCGCGAGATTTCGGTGACCATTGTGTCTGCTAACCCGTATGATTCTATTAAGGCTAAGACCCCGCGCGCTAAATAAGCGCACGGCGACACAGAAATAACGTGAATATCCCCCACTACTTTTTCATCTAAGGATTTTTGACGTGACTATCAGCACTTCCCGCAAGGTTGCCATCACTGCTTTCGCCGCTGCCACCGCCCTCGGCTTGGCAGCCTGCTCCCCGCCGAATGAGCAGGACTCCGACCACAAGGTGGACACCGCCACCAGCCAGAACCCGGACTCCCTGCCTGGCAAGGCAGACGGGGCAACCACCACCTCCACTACGTATGATCCGTTTGAGGCAGCGCTGAAGTCCCCGGACCTTATCGCCAAAACTGCTCAGGACGGCACTCCGTTCTACAGTGACTGTAATGCGAATACTCAGTACCAGCCGAATCGCATCGTGCTCAACTGCAAGGACCAGAACGACTTCGCAGAGAATATCGTGTGGGAAGACTGGTCCGAGGAGATCGCCCACGGCACCGCCACGCGCACCCGTGAGGGCAAGGATCCGGTGGCTAACGCACAGATCACCCTGTCCGCACCGAAGGCTGTTGACGGCACAATGGTGTTCGGCAATGTCACCATCGACGGTGTGAACGTGAACCCGCAGACGGACTACTAAAAATATCTAGAGCTACTCAGCACCGTTTGTTTCACCCCTGAGACCGCATAGTCCCAGGGGTTTTCCCATGCCCGCGCACAAAAGAGCTAAGTAAGGGTGAAGCAACAAAAGTATGTTCGCACGGCGTGTCACCGGAGGAGCTAAAGCGGGGCTAGAACCCGGCTGATACCTGTTTTAATCCGGCTGGGATGTGGCCAAAACCCAAACCCCCAAACCCAAATGAACGTTTTCAAATAAACCAGGTGGCGTATTTACCCATTGGTAATGTCGCCGTCCGTGACGTGGTTTATTGGAATTCGTTCATTGCAGTTGATTCATTGCAGTTGATTCATTGCAGTTCATTTATCACGGTTGGCCTGGGTTAAGCAGAAATGTCTTCTGCTACTCAACGCACAAAACCGGCCCGCTACGGTACGTGAGTACGCACAGCGGGCCGGGCAGTCTTTGCAGGCCCGGAGGCCTGACGCTAGTCCCTGAAGTAGGACAGCAGGCGCAGGATTTCGGTGTAGAGCCACACCAGGGTGACAGCCAGGCCGAGTGCAACACCCCACGCCATCTTGGCCGGAGCGCCGGAGCGAACCAGCTTGTCAGCCACATCAAAGTCGGTAAGGAAGCTCATGGCAGCCAGACCGATGCAGACGAGGGAGAAAACGATGGCCAGTGGACCACCATCACGCAGCGGGGACATGCCGGTAAACACAAAGAGCAGTAGGTTGCCCAGCGCGAGCACTAGAACACCGATGATGCAGCCTGTCATGATGCGGGTGAACTTCGGGGTGACACGGATGGTGCCGGTCTTATACACGAAGAGCATGCCGGCAAATACACCGACGGTGCCCATCACTGCCTGGAGGATGAGGGAACCGGCATCAGCGCTGCCGACCATCCATCCGGACACGAGCATGGAGAAGCCACCAACAAACAGGCCCTCAAACGCGGCATAGAGCAGTGTGACAACCGCCGAGCCGTACTTGCGACCAAAAGCTTGCACCAGCACGGTGATCAGACCACCGATGGCACCCACGAAGGTAAGGGCGATGGCAATTCCCGCATTCACGGTGCCGATACCGAAGTTAATGAGCGCGAAGACCACGATGACAGACAGCGTGATACCGGTCTTGGTCACAATGTCATCGACGGTGATGGGACGCTCAGCGCCCTGTGCAGGAAATGCTGCAGGGGCACCGTAAGGCTGCTGGCCGTAGGGGTCCTGGCCGTAAGGGGTGTGCTGGCCGCCCATCGGCTGGTGGTGGGTGGCCTGTTGCTGGAAGGCGGGCAGATGAGTCAAAACGGGATTAGAAGATTTCACGCTCCGACGATCCTTTCTATTGGTAACTCCGTGCGGTTACTCACAAGGTTGCAGTAAGCACCGATCATATAGTCCAACGACTCACCCCGACGTTTCGTTCCCACTTAGGCAAACTTTTTCTGAAACAGCGCTGACCGGCTTAAACTGTGGGATATGAATCTTCGTCGCGGTTTGTTCGGTGGCAGCCGGCGCCGCACCGGTGGGGAGCATTTGCGTGAACACCTGGCGGCTATCTATGGCGCACCGGTTGCTGTGCACGGTGAGATTGATTTCACGGAGAAAGTCGCGGTGCTCGTGTACCACCGTCCGGAGCCTGTCCCCTATTACCTGTTTGTCACCCACGGGATGTCGCGGACGAATTCGTCATTGCCGGTGGCGGGGACGCAGACGGAGCTCACTTTGCGCGTGTCGGCTGATCCGGAGCCTGGTACGCCGCCGCGGTGGCCAGCTGATCAGCTACGTGCGCTGGCAACGCGCGCGCCAATTGAGCCAGGCCATTACATTGACCTCCACAAACCGGTGTGCGAGGGAACCCGACTGAACGGTTTTCTGTTCGCTGCCGATCCAGAATTGCCTATGTGCGACGCGCCGACGGGTCGCGTGAGGTTCACTACCGCCGTGGGCGTCACGGCCGATGAGCTCGATGCCGCACTCACGTGGGATCCATCAGCCTTCATCGCCGCATTCATACAGGTTGATCCGCTCGGCCTCACCGCACCGCTAAGACAGAGCATGCTTAGCGACGCCCGCTTCCACACCCAGCTGACCACCCGGCGGGCAGTGGAGGGGTCGCGAATAAGCGTGGTGTCGTCGAGCTATTTTGATGTTGACCCTTCGGGCCGCATTGATATGACGATCCACGCTGCCGCGCACCTGTTGCGAGCCGCGCGGTGGCGTTTTCCCTACGGCCGTGATTTCGCCGTGGTGAGTGATGAAGCGTGGGCGCGGTTTATCCCCGACCCCACCGCGACAGATACGACGGTGGATTTTCACCCGGCGGTTCCTGAAAATCGGCGACACCGAATTGTTGCGGAGCCCCCGCACCTGAGCGTCACCCTGACTGAAAAGGCATCCCACGAGCTGTTAGCGGTACTCGACACCGTACCGGGTACATACCGCATGACCACAGCACCACTGGTTTTTCACGTTATTGATCCCACGCGTTAACTATTATGCGGGAATGAGTACTCATGACACTCTCGCTTTTGCCGGGGTCGTGGATATCGCCACCAAAACGCGGTCCGGGGAGCTCACTGCACGCGAGGTCACGGATTTCTTTCTGGACCGCATTGCACGTTTCAACCCAACGCTCAACGCCTTCATCACCGTGCTTGACGGTGAAGCACGCGCGGCTGCCGACGCCCTCGATGCGAAGGCCTCCAGCGGTGTGGAGCTCGGCCCATTGCACGCGGTGCCCATTGCCATCAAAGCTGAAAACGATGTCGCGGGTATTCCCACCACCTTTGGTGGCGCAGCATTCACTACCCCGGCGCGGGCGGATTGCGCTGTAGTGGCCCGATTGCGTGAGGCCGGCGCTGTCATCGTGGGGACCACCGCGATGCCGGAATTTGGGATTTGGCCCTACACGGAATCGGTGGCCAATGGGGCGACGCGCAATCCCTGGAACACTGCGTACTCCCCCGCTGGGTCCTCGGGTGGCTCGGCGGCTGCAGTGTCCGCTGGCCTCGTCCCCGCCGCGATCGGTGGGGACGGCGGTGGTTCCATCCGC
>NZ_VXKH01000058.1 GCF_008693065.1 Corynebacterium tuscaniense
TGACCTCCGGAACCGTGCCCGGGCCCTGCACCGCGGTGTTGATCACGCGGAAGTTCACCGCCGGCCAGCGGTCCTTGGCCACGGACAACACGTCGCGCTCCGCCGCTGACCTGCGCCCAGTGATCAGTCCCACCCGGCGCGGCAGGTAGGGGAGTGGCAGTTTGCGCTCCGGATCAAACAATCCCTCGCTGTTGAGCAGCGCGCGCAGGCGTTCAATTTTGGCCAGCAGTTCACCCTCGCCGACGTGGCGGATCTCCGTCACCCACATGGAAAAAGAGCCGCGTCCGGCGTAGAACGCGGGCTTGCCGCACACGACCACCCGGTCACCGTCTTTAAGCGGCGTCGGCATGGAGCGCAGCAGATCCGTGCGCGCGGTGAGCTGCAGGCTCATCTCCTGCTGGGTATCGCGCAGCGTGAGATATGACAGCTTCCACGTCGGCTTCATATTCACCTGCGTGAGCTGCCCCTCGATCCACAACCAGCCAAGGCGTTCAATCCACTTCTTGACACTGTCGTTGACCTGGGCCACAGACCACGGAGTCTCCGGTGAGTTCTTCGGCGGTTGCCCTGTCACTGTGCTCGCGCCCCCTTCTACCTCGTGTGTTGACTCTCGTGCGGGCCAGCTTACCTTTCCCGCGCCAATCCATTACCCTGGGGAACCATGTCAAGCACCGGAAAGAACGTCCTTCTGGCCGCCCCCCGCGGGTACTGTGCGGGTGTAGACCGTGCGGTGGAGACAGTAGAAAAGGCGCTGGAAAAGTACGGCGCACCTATTTATGTCCGCAAGGAGATTGTCCACAACAAGTACGTGGTGGAAACGTTGTCGCAGCGCGGAGTGATCTTCGTGGACGAGACCGACGAGGTGCCGGAAGGCGCCCACGTCGTCTTTTCCGCGCACGGCGTTTCTCCGGCAGTACGTGAGTCCGCGCGGCGCCGCAACCTGCTTGCTCTTGACGCATCGTGTCCGCTGGTAACCAAGGTCCACAACGAGGTGAAGCGTTTCGCCCGTGACGGCTACCAGATCTTGCTCGTTGGCCACGAAGGCCATGAGGAAGTTGAGGGCACCGCCGGCGAAGCGCCGGAGGTTGTGCACCTTGTTGATGGGCTTGAGGGCGTGGACAAGGCACCTGATTTCCCGGCGGACCAGAAGCTCGTGTGGCTCTCCCAAACCACGTTATCGGTGGACGAGACCATGGAGATTGTTGCTCGTCTGCGCGAAAAGTATCCGAACTTGGAGAACCCGCCGAGCGACGATATTTGCTACGCCACTCAGAACCGCCAGGTCGCCGTGAAGGCGATTGCGCCACGCTGTGAGCTCATGATTGTGGTGGGCTCCCAGAACTCGTCGAACTCCAAGCGCTTGGTGGAGGTTGCTCTGCAGAACGGCACGCAAGACGCTCACTTGGTGGATTACGCCACGCAGATCGAGGACGCGTGGCTCGATGGTGTCACCACTGTTGGCGTGACGTCAGGCGCGTCTGTGCCGGAGATCTTGGTGCGCGAGGTGATTGATCACCTAGGCGCTCTCGGCTTCGATAACGTCGAGGAAGTCACCACCACGACAGAAACCATCACGTTCGCGTTGCCGCGTGATCTGCGCGTGCCGCGCCGTAAGCAGGCTTAGTCGCCGTACAGGTCCTCGCTGAGCCTACGGCGCACCCTGCTTGTCGACGATCCCTTCGACGCTTCCCGTTCCCTACGCCTCCTTGCCAACAACTCTTCAACAGTGACCTGGTTGCTGTTGCCATTGAGGCTGCGACTGCGACTGCGGCTAGTTCGCTTCGCGGTAGAGGCTGGGGTAGGGGCGCTGTCCGGGCGCCTTGGCCGTGGTTTGGGCGCTGCAGGGCGTTGAGGGGTCCGCTTGATGGAAGGCTGAGGCTGCAGCTCAGCTGTACGCTCAACGGGCCTCTCGGGGGCAGGTTCAGCCTTGTGTTTAGGCAGGTGCCGTGAACGGGACGCTTCGCGGGCGGTGCGCCGGTTAGCTTCGTTGGTGCGGCGGCGTTGGCGGAGTTCGTGGCGCTGTATGTCGTCGTTAAGCCGTTTGAGCAGCAGATAGCGCACGACGGTGATGAATAGCGCACCCAGCGTCACCGCGGCGAGCACGGGGAAAAACTGCACCAGCGGATAAAGAATCACCAATACCGATGTCCGGCCGAGTGATGTTTGTCCTTCAGGCAGTGAAAAATATGCGTTGAGGGTCCCCGTGGCTAGTAAAAAGAATGTGAATAACAGTGGGATTGATACCACGGTGATGAAAAGGCCACGGGGATTCACAAACGTTGCCACGATGATGGATGCCAGCGCGAAGATGGCCAGGAAAGGCCAGCCAATCACCTGCGTGTACAGGGAGATCAGGCCGCCGGTGACCAGCGCCGCGATGAGGATGCTCAGTCCCGAGCCCAAAGAGAAGCCGGACACTGTGGTGTCCTGGGTAGGCGACGTTCGTGGAGAGACATGAGACACGGTCCAACATGTTACCTCGGAGGCAGTTCCGTTTCGTGGATCACGCGCGCGCGGGCGGACACGGAACGAAGTTCTGGTGGGGGTGTGGAGGATTGGGTTGGCATGTCAACCTCGTGGAGGCGGCGGGCGGTAACCATGACGCGGGAGTCCATGGAGCCGAGCGTGGCGTTGAAAGCCTCCACTGCCTTGTCGAGGGATGCCCCGACGCGATTGTAATGCTCCGCCATTTTTCCCAGTCGGGTGTATAGATCAGCGCCAAGGCGTTGGACTTCGAGGGCTTTATCCGACATATCTTCGTGCTTCCACCCCAGCGCCACGGTCTTCAGTAGTGCGAAGAGGGTGGTGGGTGTGGCAAGGACGATGTTTTTCGCAAACGCATCATCGAGCAGGGTCGGATCTTGCTCCAACGCCGCGTCAAGGAAGGGGTCGGAGGGGATGAACAACACGATGAATTCCGGCGTGGGCTGGAACGCGTTGATGTACCTCTTGTTGGACAACGCGTCCACGTGTGAGCGCAAGAGGTGGCAATGTCGGCGCAAATACCCGGCTTTTTCTTCCGGGTCGTCCGTGGCTAGCGCATCGAGGTAAGCGGAAAAAGGCACCTTCGCATCCACGACGATGTTGCGGTTCCCGCTGAGCCGGATCACCATATCTGGGCGCAGAAGCTGCCCGTCCACGCGGGCTGTTGCCTGCACATCAAAATCGCAGTATTTCTTCATGCCGCCCAGCTCCACGACGCGTTCCAACTGTATTTCGCCCCACCGGCCACGCACGTTGGGGGAGCGCAGTGCGGAGACCAGCTGATCGGTACGATCTCCCAAGCGTGCCGACGCCCTCGTCACCGCTTGCACCTGCGCCACCAGCGTCGATTGGGTGACAGCGCTATCTTCATTCATGTCACGCATCTGGGAGGAAAGCCGCTCTACGGATGCGCGAAGAATCTCTAGTTCTTTCCCCTGGCGCGCCGCGTATTCCGGGGTGGGGGCGGGCTGCTGCTGCGGTGGCGCGTTGCGCTGGCGCAGCAGGGCATAGACGGCAACTCCCACGACTGCACCAAGCAGAAGGCCGAGGAAGAACGTGAACAGCAAGGGTGTCACACTCGCTACTGGGGTAGTGGGTGCTGCTATATACGCGTAAGACATAGCATCCACCGTTCCACACGAGGGGAACACAACGCAGGCGCCACGGCGCGGTTAATCGAACATCTATTCGTCAGTTTCTGAGTGTGAGTCCGGGTGGTCCCGGCGCGGTAGGCGACGGCTGAGCCAGTCGAAGCGGGTATGTCGTCCGCCGGAAGACTGCTTGGCAGATTGCCCATCAGATTCCGCATCGTTGGCCGTTTGATCCCTGTTCCAACGTAAAGACAGTTTGTCGAAGGGGAGACGAAGGGAGGTGGGGGCTGGTGCGGCGTCGAGAAGCTTTTCGGTGATATGAGGTGCAGCCCAGCCACTTTGCGTGGACAAGTCTTCGCGGGATTTCGCGCTTTCTGCTTCTTCGGCTTCGGCGAGGGCGCGGCCGACATCCGTGGAGAAGTTGAGGTCGTCGGCGCGGACTTCCCCAGCGTGAATACGCAGCATGTCTTGGATGTAGCGGAAGACTACAGCGACCGTGGCTGCGACAGGGACGGCGAGGAACGCGCCCATGAGTCCGAAGAGGCCGCCACCCACCGTCACGGAGACCAACACGATGACCGGGTGCAGATTCATCGCACGTGACTGCAGCAGTGGGGAAAGCACATTGCCTTCCAGCTGCTGCACGGCGATGACGATGCCCAGTACGATCAGCGCCTGCGTGAACCCGAGCGAAACCAGCGCGATGAGCACCGCCAATGCCCCAGCCACGATCGCGCCGACCAGTGGGATGAATCCCGCCATGAATGTGATCACCGCTAGCGTGAAAGCGAGCGGCACGCCAACGAGGTAGATACCGATGCCGATGAACAGCGCATCGATGAAGGACACGACCGCCTGCGCGCGAATATAGCCGCTGAGAGTGTCCCACGAGCGGGTCAGCAGTTCCGTGGCGTGCAAACCCGCGCGGCCACCAGTGGCGTTTCGCAGCCACGGGAGAAATTTTGGGCCGTCTTTGAGGAAGAAGAAGGTGAGCACGAGCACCACAACGAACGTGACTGCCATGGACGTGGCCGTGCCAATTCCGGAGAAGATTCCGCCCGCGATCGCGCCGGCGCGGTCCTGCAGCCACGACGCGGCTTCCTGGAATGCGGTGTCCAGCTTCTCCCCGTCGATGGAAAACGGCAGGGTCTCTTGGTTCTGGAGCCATAGCTGTAGGTTCTGAATACCTTGTGCGGCTTGGCTGACCAAGACGCGGGAGTTGCGCATGATATCTGGCAGGATGATGGACACAAAGAACATCAGCACTGCTACAGCCAGCAGCATGGAAATTAAGGCAGACAGGCCAGCGGGTAAACCACGGTTGCGCATGAACGTCGTCGGTGGGGCGAGGACCGTGCACACGATGAGGGCGAGAATAACAGGCAGCACGCCGGCCCAGAATTTGCCCAGCAGGTAGGCGAGCGCGCCAAGCAGGACAAAGATTGCCAGCATGCGCAGTGAGAACAGCGCGGTCGAGCGCACCCAGGAGTTCAGCACAACGGAACGGTCCACGCGGTTGTCGTAGCCCGTCTTTGTCACCTTGTCAGCTGGTGCCTCGGGCGACTGTTGGGTTGCGTCGCTGTTTTTCGTTGAACTCACGCGTCCTATTGTGCCCCAGCATTCGCTTTTCGACGATCCCTGCCACCACCGTGTCGGCCCAGCACAGCAGTATCCGGCGCTAAGGGGTGCGGGAGCGTCGGCTATCATGGGCCCTCGTGAGCCTTACTCTTGGAATTGTCGGTCTGCCCAACGTGGGCAAGTCCACCCTGTTCAACGCACTGACCCGTAATGAGGTTCTGGCGGCGAATTACCCGTTTGCCACCATTGAGCCGAACGTTGGCCTGGTGCCACTGCCGGATACGCGCCTTAACCGCCTGGCGGAGATCTTCGGTTCGGCGGAGATCCTGCCGGCAACGGTGTCCTTCGTGGACATCGCCGGCATCGTCAAGGGTGCGTCCGAAGGTGAAGGCATGGGCAACGCGTTTCTAGCCAACATCCGTGAGGCCGACGCGATCTGCCAAGTCGTGCGCGCGTTCTCCGATGACAATGTCATCCACGTTGATGGTCGCGTCGACCCCGCCAGCGACATCGCGGTGATCAACACCGAGCTCATCTTGGCGGACCTGCAGACCATTGAGAAGGCCCTGCCTCGCCTTGAGAAGGAAGCGCGCAAGAACAAGGATATCGCCGTGCAGGTGGAGGAAACCAAGAAAGCACAGACCATCCTCGAGTCCGACCGCACGCTGTTTGCCGCCGCCAAGAACGGTGAAATTGATCTCTCGCTCGTCCGCGACCTTCACCTCATGACGGCGAAGCCGTTCCTCTACGTCTTCAACTCCGACGAGGGCGTGCTCACTGACGAGGCCAAGAAGGCGGAACTGCGCGAACTCGTCGCCCCCGCCGGGGCAGTCTTCCTCGACGCCCAGACGGAAACCGAGCTACTCGAGCTTGAGGACGATGACGCTGCCGAACTCCTCGCCTCCGTCGGCCAAGACGAACCCGGCCTGGAAACCCTGGCCCGCGCTGGTTTTGAGACCCTCGGTCTGCAGACCTACCTCACCGCCGGCCCGAAGGAAGCCCGCGCCTGGACAATCCACAAAGGCGACACCGCCCCCAAGGCCGCCGGCGTGATCCACACCGACTTTGAAAAGGGCTTCATCAAAGCCGAAATCGTTGCCTTTGAAGACCTCGACCAGCTCGGCTCCATGGCTGAAGCTCGCGCCGCAGGCAAAGTCCGCCAGGAGGGCAAGGACTACGTCATGGCCGATGGGGACGTCGTGGAGTTTCGTTTCAATGTAACCTAAATGCGCTATGAATAGCGTATGACTACACGCGCTGCTATTTACCTCCGTATCTCGTTAGATGCTGCCATGGACGGCCTCGCCATCGACCGGCAGCGTCAGGACTGCGAAGCCCTCGCCGAGCAACGCGGCTGGGACGTCGTGCATACCTACGTCGATCAATCGATCTCTGCATCAAAGAAGGACGTGGACCGTCCCGACTACGACGCGATGGTGGCGTCCTTTGAGCGCGGCGAGATCGACGGATTCTGGAACGCTAAGGCGCGTTCTTATTTCACCGTGAATCGGTGCCATACTTCGACTGTGACCGTCAACGGCAGAACGCAACGAAGCATCAACACCCGCGGCGGCCAGAAGTCGATCGCCGAGCTTTGGGCAACGAATTTGCCGGGCACTAAGGACAGCTACTACTACAACTTCTGCTAGAACTCATGCGCATTCGACCCCTAGTACTTGGGCTTTTGAGCCTACTTCTTGCTGCAGTCATCGCGACTACTGGGTGGCTGCTGACAGCCCTGGTTGACTCCACCAAGCCCTTGTCCTTAGGGGTCGAATCAACCTTTAGTCTTGACTACGTCGAGCCTAAGACTTCACTCGCGGAGGAACTTGAGTCAGACTACGCACCGACGGTAATCCGTAACTCACTGGTTTCATTGGCCGAGCAGAACGGCTACTCCATCTACCGGCTGACTGGCACCGATGACGCAAGCGGGACTTCCCACGAGGTTTTCATCCCGCTGGAGCAAAATTATCCAGCACCGGAACGCATTCCCCGGCTCAACCGGCCGGATGCCTTGAGCCAAGCGGCCAGTGAGCTTGGGTCGCTGGATTACCACGGTGATTACGTCTTGGTTCCCAAAGCAACGGGTGGCAATGCGAACCACTTCTACGAATCGGCCAGGAATGACGGGCTCAGGCTAAGCGAAAAGACGCAGTTCCTTCACCTCATCCAATCGGTCGTATTCCGCCTGCCCGCGTTGGTGGCGATCCTGTTTCTATTTGTCGTTTCCCTTTTTGCCCTGGTATTTGTTCTTCGGGTTTCCGGTCTTAGATTGGCAGCGCTGCGCACAATAAATGGCGGGCACCGCAGTCAAAAAGGCAATTGGCGGCAATGGGCCTTTGTCATCCTCCCGCACCTAGTTCTCATTGGCCTTGCGAGTACATTCCTCGCCCGCCAAGGGAGCTATTCTTTTGCCTTCCTGTTCCTCAGGTTCTACGCCGCCGGGATAGGCTTGGCCCTGGCTACCACCGGTTTGGCCGTAGCCGTCACCGCCCCATTGTTGCGCCGCGCAGTAGCGCTGCTGGGGCAGCGTGCCCCCGCAGAGAAGGCGGCGGGAAAAGCGCTGAAAGTAATTTCGGTCTTTACCTGCGTGACCTTTGTAGCAGCGGGTCTTAGCTCAGCGGCTGCGCTCCGCTCCTACCAGCAGGAATCCGAGGCCCAACAGACCTGGAAATCTCTCGCGGAGTTTGGAGCCTTGCATTTTTCAGCCAACTTCGACGGCCCTGCTGGCCGCGCGGAAGGAGGCGAGCTCTTGCCGCCCAGTGTGCAGGAGAACTTCCGCGACTTCGCGCTCAGCTGGGAACGGGAGCACGGGGCTGTCCTCAGCCATACTTTGCCGAAAGAAGGTACCGGTGTGCCGGACTCCTGCCCCGTGGCACTTGCTAACCGCCAATGGCACGATCTGCAGGATTATCAGTTCCGTCCCGGAGACGACAACCACTCGGTCGACTATTCCGCAGCCCAAGAGCATTTCGCAGCTTCCGTGGATCTGTGGGCTCAGGAATCCGGCGACCTGCTCCTTAAGTCTGCGCAAATTGGACCGGTCAGTGCCGATCATGCGGTCGGATTCATTAGTGGAACAATGTCGGGGGAACTGGTTCCCGGCGATTGTTTTTACGTGCTTGAAACGGACGATCTATCCGGCTTCGACGCAGACTTCCTAAGCTCCACAGCTTCGAGTAAAAATTTGCTCTTCGCGGATTTCTCGGAACTGGGTCCAGAACTTACCGCTGCCGGCCTCGAAGGCTACGTGTACCCGGTACGCGCGGCCGATCGCGGTCTGGCCGAACTAGTAGCCAGCACGGCGCTGTTCTGGCTGAGTATCCTGAGCGTCCTCGGAGCTTTGCTCGCCACGCTTGCGGCCTTGATAGTCCAGGCGCGCATCCAGCTCCGAGTTCACCGTCGCCTCCTGGTACTCCTCCACAGCGCTGGGCAATCACCGGACAAAACGATGTGGCGACTATTCAAAAGCCAACTGGTCAGCCTGACAGTTGTCGTCATATTGTCCGTCCTGGCTCCGCTACTGCTTCCGAACCCGTTCCTCTACACCTTCACCGCGCTAAGCTGCCTTGTCTTAATCGTCTACCTCGGTTTTGTCCGTCTCAGTATTTCTCAGCACATGTCCGCCTCCCCTAGGAGTCACAATGTCATTGGCTAGCCCCAATCAGTCCCCCACTCTGCCGCCGGAGATTTCCACCTCTCATCTCTGTCTCGCCGCGGAGTCGACTTTTTCTGTGGGGCGCAGCACGCGGATGGTGAAGAAGTCCCTCGTGGAAAATGCAACGTTTTCCCTACCCGGGCCAGGCTTTGTCGCCATCTGTGGAGCCAGCGGTTCCGGAAAGACTTTGCTGCTCAACACCTTGGCCGGGCTCCTGCCGCCGGCGGACGGCCTCCTCCGGATAGACGGTGAGAATGCCTCCGCGTGGAGGATGAAGCGGAGGCGGAGGTTCTGGCGAGAACGCGCAGCGATAATCCACCAAGACCACGGAATCATTCCCGAACTAAGCTGCGAAGATAACCTCACCCTCGGGCTATCCAGGAAGCAATACTCCAAAGAAGAATTGCTGCACTCCCTCGGCGAAGTCGGTCTTGATGTCCCCTTCGACGGGCCGGCAGCTATTCTCAGCGGAGGCGAGCAGCAGCGGCTGGCGATCGCCCGAGCCCTGCTCCGCGGCGCGGCTTATGTGTTCGCTGACGAGCCGACCGCCTCCCTCGACCCCACTAACCGCGACCAAGTTATCGCGCTCCTGCGGCGAGCTGCGGACG
>NZ_VXKH01000059.1 GCF_008693065.1 Corynebacterium tuscaniense
GGACGCGGTTGTTGTGCGCGTGGGCGGAGTCGACGACGAGGGCGTCCACGCCCGCGTCGACAAGCAGGCCCGCGCGATTGTAGGAATCCTCGCCCGTGCCGATGCCCGCCGCGACGAGCAGACGCCCCTCACTGTCCTTCGACGCGTTAGGGAACTGCTCGGTCTTCACAAAATCCTTCACGGTGATCAGACCAGTAAGCTTGCCTTGCTTATCGACGATCGGCAGCTTCTCCACCTTATTCTCACTCAGCAGCTTGAGCGCCTCTTCCTTGCTCACACCATCCTGCGCCACCACCAGCGGCATCGGCGTCATCACCTCGGAAACTGGGCGGGAGAAATCAGCCTCGAAGCGCATATCGCGGTTCGTAATAATGCCCAGCAGCACCCCCTGCTCATCCACCACCGGCAAACCGGAAATGCGGAAACGTGCGCACAGGGCATCCACATCACTGATACTCATGTCCGGAGTAGCCGTTACCGGATCCGTAACCATGCCGGACTCCGAACGCTTCACCACATCAACGTGCTCCGCCTGGTCCTCCGCCGACAAATTACGGTGCAGCACACCAATGCCGCCCTGGCGCGCCATGGCAATAGCCATGCGGGACTCCGTCACCGTATCCATAGCTGCCGACGCAATCGGCATACCCAAACGAATATTGCGGGTGAACTGCGCCGAGGTATCCACTTCCCCCGGAACGATGTGGGACTCCGCGGGCAGGAGCAACACATCGTCAAAGGTCAAACCACGTAGAAGCACCTTCGACGGGTCATCGCCGCCGGTATGCACCCTCTCACCGGAATTCTTAGAACCGAAGATGTTACCCATGTCGCTCCCTTGCTGTTTCTCGCTTCCGCTTCTAGCCAGCAAGCATAGTGGGTAAACCACCTACTCCCCCAATGAGCGCAGGTGTCCCCGAATTGGCCCCCTGCTCAAGCCTTGCCTAGGCTGGGGGCGTGTTCTTCGACTCGATGATGCCTCGTGACCCCTTCGCCGACGACCCCAATGACCCGGCGTCTTTCATCGAGGACGACGAGGCCCCCACGCCACTCACCCCGGAGGAGCGCGAAGCTGTCCTCCGCGATCTGGCCCAGACTCGGGAATTCAAACTTGTTCTCGAACCCCGTGGCATCCTTGGCATCACGTTCGTCTGCGAGGATTGCGAAGAGATGCATTTTTATGACTGGGACATCATGATCAACAACATGATCGCCAGCCTCCACGGCGAACTACCCCCGGTTCATGAGCCGAGCGCTCAGCCCAACATCCAGGCCTACGTGCCCTGGGACTACGCGCTGGGATACCTCGACGGCCTCGACGCGCGTTAAACCCCCACTAGGAGGATTGGCCAGCTTGCGTAGTGGGCGCCCCCGGATGCGCAGCAGGCCCCGGTGTTGGCGCACCCTGACGCGTGCTCGACGGTGCAGCAGGGCTGCCCGTAGTCGTGGTTTCGCCCGGTTGCTCCGTCACCACAACTGTGACAGTGGTCGGCTCGAGCGTCACGGTGACAGTCTCTTGAGTTTTCTCCCCTGCAGGTTCCGGCTCAGGCGTGACCACAACGGTCTCCTTCGGAGCTGGGTCACCTCCGTCTTCGGGCGGCACACCGCGCTCAAGGTTCATGGACTCACGCAGCTGATCAATCAGCAGCTTTGCACCAGCCAAGTTGCCACTTTCAGTCATCGTTTCAATCTCGTCGAGCTTGGTAGCCAACTCCACGACATTCTTGCGCTCACCGAAAACAGCCTGGGACGGACCCCACAAAGCAGACCCCGGTGACGCACTGTACAAAACAGCACCGCTACCAGCAACGACGACGGTGGCCGCAGCGGCACCGACGAGGCCTGCCATCCACGGACTCGTCCGGAAACGACGGGACGCATCCCGCTTCGCGCGGTGCTCGGTAAGAGAGGTGACGGGCGCCAAAGCGCCGTCGATAAGCGGGGCGGATGGCATGGGTGCTTCAACCTCATCCCGCAACCCCAACAGCAGCGACGCGAGCTCATCCGCCCCATCCGACGGATCAACACCCAGCGAAAGCGAGGTCAGGAAGGCGTCATCTGCCTGAACATCGTGCTCATAGCGACGGTGATGACGGCCAAACGTGGACGTTGGCTCCATAACTACCCTCCTCAAACTCCGTCTTCGAGTGCCCGCCGGAGTGTGGCAAGCGCCCTGTGCTGTGCGACACGGACCGCCCCTGCAGTACTGCCCACGATCTCCGCTGTTTCCTCAGCAGACAATCCGACAAACACACGCAGGACAACAATCTCTCTCGCCTTGTCACTTAACAGATCGAGTAAAGCACGCACTCTGTTACTTCCCGCCGTGACCATCGCTGCATCTTCGGGGGTAACGCCGGAAAATTCCTGGTCAGGAACGTCATCCGTCGGGTTCGTTTTATCGCGCGCTAACGCCCGGTGAGCATCCGCAACCTTGTTGAACGCGATGCCATACACGAACGCCATAAACGGCTTGCCAGTGTCCTGATACTTCCCCACACTCGTTGCCACCGCCAGACAAATCTCCTGGGCAACATCCTCGGCCGTGGGAGTCCGGCCCGAACTAATCCGCGCACGGGCGTAACGCAGCACCATCGGGTGCACAACCTTGATGATCTCCTGCAGCGCCGCAGCATCCTCTGCCTGCGCTAAAGGCACGAGTTCGGCGAGACGTTGATCCGCGTCGGATGAGGCCACGACGTCTCTCCTTTTTCTCGTAGATGGGCGTAGATGAGCGTAGATGGGCAGGCAAAAATCAAACTTTGCAGGCACGTTAAATGTGCACCGGCCACATCCTACGCGTCAGCTACCTAATCTCCCTAACTCTCACAGGGCGAAGCGAGGTGGTTTCCAGCGGAAGTCACCAACAATTCACCAACGTTTCACCTTTGCACA
Source organism: Corynebacterium tuscaniense (assembly GCF_008693065.1). Classification (GTDB taxonomy): domain Bacteria; phylum Actinomycetota; class Actinomycetes; order Mycobacteriales; family Mycobacteriaceae; genus Corynebacterium; species Corynebacterium tuscaniense. Next base: position 2,896 of record NZ_VXKH01000059.1, read on the forward strand.
TTTATGCACGTCAGATACAGCAAAATGAAGCCTGCTAGGCCAGATATAACTGTGCGAAACCTGGCAGAAACCCATTGTTCACCATCGCCTTGCACACTGCGCGAGAAATTATTCGCCATAGGTTTTACACACGGAGATGAATATGCCCGCGATATCCATGCCTCAACAGCTTCCCGGCCCGAATGCGGATTTCTGGGATTGGCAACTTCATGGCGCATGCCGCGGCGAGGCATCCGAGGTCTTCTACCACCCCGACGGGGAGCGCGGTCGTGCGCGCGCGAAGCGTGAGAACCGTGCGAAAGCCATCTGCTTTTCCTGCCCTGTCCTCGAACAATGTCGCGCTCACGCGCTTGCGGTCGCGGAACCGTACGGCATTTGGGGTGGCATGAGCGAGTCCGAACGCCAGGCAGCTCTTCGTCGCGTCAAGGTCGCCGCAAACTAGGCTTTCGCTTATCGACGTTTCAAAACCCCCAACCTTACTTAGACTGCTTCAGACCCCTGTTTGGTTCCATAGATTCTTAAATTGTGTGAAATCTCAAAAACCCTTTACCCAGGGGTTTTATCGCAGTTACCGTCGGGGCATGAAAACTTTTAATGATCTCATAGATGCCCATAGCTCATTAGGCATTGACGCGTTAGAGCACTTTGATAAACCCCGGGCGGTTGATGCCGGCATTGAACAAGCCACAGTGAACAACTGGAAGTTAGTTCATGAGGCGTATTACGGCGAGAACCTATCCTCCGCCAAGCAGCAAAAGGCGCGCGATAAAGCACGCGCTTTAGGGCTAAATATTGGCATGCTCGCCCTCATCGAGCGGACCATTAAGCACATCTCTCACGCCACGCGCCGTCATAGTTACCGGATGAAACTTCTGAGCGCCGCCGCACACGTTTCACACACCTGGAAAGCACTTAATGCCCTGGCAAAACGCATCGTGCCTGCGAAGGAGAAGACTCCTCCGCGCGAACAAGCCAGCTTCGGTGCTCCACATATGGGCGTGACCACCGTGACACTGACCATGGATGAGCGAACCGCCGCTGACCTCAAGTTTCATGCTTATCAGGACATTGACCCTTCGAGGCCGATCGGCCCGCAATTATTAGAAGCAATCATCGCCCTCTTACGTGGTAACGGTGGTTTCGCCGAAGCGATCCCCAGACCCTTGTTGCTTGTCGGCCTCGCCCAACACGTACAGATCCTCTCCGGTGAGGGCGACGAGGTTATCTTGGGCATGACAGATGGCACCACGATGACGGGTACGGAATACCTCAACCGGTTCATCGCCACCGAAGACAATCACCTGGAGGCGGCGCTTTTCCACCCTTCCGAAGGCGCGATCAACCTGTACCGCGGGCAGCGCTTTGCAAACCAGAAACAGCGGGACCTGGCCAAAGCCACCTCCCCCGTGTGCGCGTTCGTCGGCTGCCACCAGGCGGCGGACCTGTGCGAAGCTCACCACATCACTGCATGGAAAAACGGTGGGGAAACCAACTTGAAAAACCTGGCACCACTGTGTCGTTACCACAACCGCGTCAACGACGACGACCTACACAAGCCACACCGCGGTCACATCGAAATGCGCACCGGCACCCCCACGTGGATCTCCCCCAAGGGCTATCCGGTGGTCAACACCACACACCCGTACGGAGCGATGCAAACGGTGTTCCCCCAAGCCGCTTAAACAGACGAAAAAGCGCCCCCGGGTGGGAGCGCTTCGTCGATAAGCAATTGCTTAGTGCTGGTGACCTGCCTCTTCTTCTTCAGGCTTGTTCACCACAGAAGCCTCAGTGGTGAGCACCATGCGTGCCACGGACGCGGCGTTGACCACAGCAGAGTGAGTCACCTTCACCGGGTCGATGATGCCCTGCGCGATGAGGTTGCCGTACTCGAGCGTGGCGGCGTTGAAGCCCTCGCCGTTCGGCAGCAAAGCGACCTTGGACACAACAACGGAACCATCCAGGCCCGCGTTCTCTGCGATCCAATAAGCCGGCTTCACCAACGCGTGAGCAACAGTGAGTACACCGGTCTTCTGCTCACCCGGGTAGTTCGCAGCGAGCTCCTCGAGCTTGGCTGCGATCTGCACCAGCGCGGAACCACCGCCGGCGATGATGCCTTCCTGTGCAGCCGCACGGGCAGCGTTGATGGCGTCCTCGACGCGCAGCTTGCGTTCGTTGACCTCGGTCTCCGTCGGCGCACCGACGCGGATGACAGCGACACCACCGGACAGCTTGGCCAGGCGCTCTTCCGCCTTCTCCTTGTCCCAGGTGGAATCGGTGTTCTCGATCTCGCGGCGGATCTGCTCGCGGCGGTTCTCCACTGCTTCAGGCGTGCCAGCGCCGTCGACGATGACGGTGTCATCCTTGGTCACGGTGACGCGGCGGGCGCTGCCCAGCACGTCAAGCTCCGCGTCCTTGAGGTTCACGCCGACCTCCGGGTCGATGACGGTGGCGTCAGTGACCACAGCGAGATCGTCCATGAAGGCCTTGCGGCGCTCACCGAAGTACGGCGACTTCACCGCAACAACCTTCAGGGCACCACGGATGGAGTTGACCACGAGGGTCTGCAGCGGCTCGCCCTCAATGTCCTCAGCGATGATGAGCAGCGGGCGGGAGGTGCCCACGGCCTTCTCCAGCAGCGGCAGGAACTCCGGCAGGGAGGTGATCTTGTTGCGGACGAGCAGGACCTGCGGGTTCTCCAGGATGGCCTGGCCGGCTTCCGGGTCGGTCATGAAGTAGGGGGACAGGAAACCCTTCTCAAAAGAGATACCTTCGGTGACGTCCACGTAGGACTCGATGGACTGGGACTCCTCAACGGTGAGGACACCGTCCTTGCCCACCTTGTCCATGGCGCCGGCAACCATCTCCCCGACGACGGAGTCGCGGGAGGAGACGGTGGCAACGTTGGCGATCTCCTCGTTGGAGGATACCTCGGTCGCACGCGCCTTGAGCTCTTCGACCACAGCCTCAGCAGCTGCTGCGATGCCCTTGTTCAGCTCGATCGGGTTCGCACCAGCGGCAACGTTGCGCAAGCCCTCGTTGATGATGGCCTGGGCGAGCAGTGTTGCGGTGGTCGTGCCGTCACCAGCGATGTCATTGGTTTTCACAGCGACGGACTTGACCAGCTGCGCACCGAGGTTCTCAAACGGTTCCTCGAGGTCGATGTCGCGGGCGATGGTCACGCCGTCATTGGTCACGAGTGGACCACCGAACGCCTTGTCCAGCACAACATTGCGGCCACGCGGGCCTAGCGTCACGCGGACTGAGTCGGCGAGGATGTCCACACCGCGCTGGATGCCCTCGCGGGCCTCCTGGTCAAATGCAATGAGTTTTGCCATAAGGGATTAATCCCGCCTTTTACTTCTCGACGACGGCCAGCAGGTCACGCGCCGACAACAGCAAGTACTCCTCGCCGTTGTACTTCAGCTCGGTGCCGCCGTACTTGGAGAAGATCACGGTGTCGCCCTCCTTGACGTCCACCGGGATGCGGTGCTCGCCCTCGTCGTCCCAGCGGCCGGGGCCGACAGCAATAACGGTTGCTTCCTGCGGCTTCTCCTGTGCGGAGTCCGGGATGACCAGGCCGGAAGCGGTGGTGGTCTCAGCTTCGACAATCTGAACGAGGATCTTGTCTTCCAGAGGCTTGATGTTGACGTTTGCCACGATTGAACCTTTCGTGAAAGTTGGATTCATTACACGGTTTCTCGGTGCGCAGCCGTCGTCGCGGGTGAACAAACTGTGCCCAAAACCTGTTTAGCACTCTACCCATGCGAGTGCTAAACGACAACAATGGGGCTCACCAGCCCCACGCTCGGAGCTAGTCCTGCACCGTCCCCATGTTGAGCACAGCGTTGTGCCAGAGGTTGTACTCCTCCGGGTTGTCGTCCTTGTAGTGGCGGACGGCGCGGATGGCTTGTTTGATTTGGTCCACGATGTCGTCGTCAATGCTGTGCCCATCGCGACCGACGAAGATGACCGGGCCGGAAATCGCCGATGTCGGGTCTTGCAGGAAATTAGCGTTGTCCGTCGCCGCCAAGTTCGCCGCCATGGACGCAACCGGGTTCGGCGCGGCACGATTCTCACGAGCCTGCGGAGAGTAAATGGCCTCATATTGCGTGTCGTTTTGGGAAAACGCGACACGCACTCCCTCAAGAACAACGGGGCCGAGGAACTGGCTCGCGTGGTCAATGTCAAAGATGATCCGACGGTAGGTCAGGTCCGGATTCACCAGAAAACCGAAGCGTTCATGATCGCGAGACTTCATGGCGGGAGAGCGTCCTTTCGGGATGTGAATTTTTACGCGGTTGTCACGTTAACCCGAAAGTACAGACTTCGCTCGGTGAGACTTAAGAATGAACGAGCGGGGTCTCCACCTCAAGTGCCGTGTCCGTTGCGGTGTCCCACCCGGAAGGCTGCGCGCCTTCGTGGATGAGTTGGGCGGCAAGTGCCGCAATCATCACTCCGTTGTCGGTACACAGGGCGAAGCGCGGCACTCGGAGTTCGATTCCGTGGGCGTTGCACCGTTCTTGCGCAAGTTCCCGCAGCCGCGAGTTCGCCGCGACTCCCCCACCGAGCAACAGGGTGCGCGCTCCTGCGTCTTCGCAGGCCATGATGGCTTTTGCGGTGAGAACGTCCACGACAGCTTCCTGGAAGGATGCGCACACATCCTCGACGCTGATCACCTCTCCGGCCCGCTCGGCGGCCTCAACGTACCGCGCGACGGCAGTTTTCAGGCCGGAGAAAGAAAAGTCGTAGCGGTGCTCGCCGCGCAGGTCTTCAGCGCGCGACAGGGCGCGTGGGAAGGAAATATTCGGCTCACCGCGTCGCGCAAGCTTATCGACGACCGGCCCACCCGGATACCCCAACCCCAACAGGCGGGAGACTTTGTCGTAGGCTTCGCCGGCAGCGTCGTCAAGCGTGCTTCCGAGCTCCTTCATAGGTTTGCCTACCGCATCGACTTCAAGGATTTGGCTGTGCCCGCCGGAGACGAGTAGCGCAACGGAGTGCGGTAGTTCATCCGCATCATCAAGGTTGGCCACGGCAACGTGTCCCCCCAGGTGATTCACACCATAGAAGGGCACACCCCACGCTGCGGCGTAGGCCTTCGCCGCTGACGCCCCGACGAGCAACGCCCCTGCTAGACCCGGCCCGACTGTCGCAGCGACGGCGTCCGGTTTGGTGATGCCAGCATCCGCCAACGCTTTTTCCATCACACGTGGCATCGCCTCGAGATGGGCGCGGGACGCGATCTCGGGCACCACCCCACCGAAGCGGGCGTGCTCTTCCATGGACGATGCCACGACGTCTGCGAGGATCTGCATGCTGCCGTCCGGCTGTAGATCAATAACACCCACGCCTGTTTCGTCGCAGGAGGATTCGATTCCCAGAATGATCATTGCTCTGACTCCTTTGACCCCACTGACACCTCAGACACGGAGTGGCGCATCATCGTGTACGCATCTGCTCCAGTAGAGGGATAGTATCCCTTGCGCACTCCCACCTCGGCAAACCCGTAGCTCTTGTATAGCGCGATGGCGGGCTCATTATCGGTGCGGACTTCGAGGAACATTTGGGCGTCGTACATATCCGCGGCGTGCACCAGCTGGTCCATGAGCGCACGTCCAATGCCGTGGCTTTGGAATTGGCGCGCAACCGCGATGGTGTGCACCTCAAACTCCGGGTCTTCGCGTGGCCCTAGACGGGCAACGCCGGCGTACCCGGCAAGAACTGCTTCGTCGCTGTCTTCCACGAATGCCCCAACATAGAAGGTGTAGGGGTGCGCGAGTTCCGTGAGGAAGACATCGCGGGACCATGGACTTTCGTCGACAAAGAGATCCGCTTCAATGGCCGCGGCTGCAGCCGCATCGGCGGGTCGGAGTTCACGGATGCGCACGGGGTCACTCCTCGCCGACAGCTACGCGCGGAATCGCCGGTGACAGCGGCTTCGCTGCGGGCTCTTTCGCATCTGGGCGACGCAGATACAGCGGGACGAGTGGCTCACCCGG
>NZ_VXKH01000060.1 GCF_008693065.1 Corynebacterium tuscaniense
GGAGGCTATGCGGTCGAGTGAGTCCTCGACTCCGCAACCGCTGAAGGCTCGTACTCTGGTCGGCGTGGCGTTGCTCCTGATCGGCGTTGGTTTGGCCGCATGGGGTGTGCTGTGGGAGGACGGCTCAACGGGGCCACGCGCGGGACTCGTTGGTGGTGCCGCGGTGTCGGCGATCATCGGTCTGTTTTTGGCGGGGCCAGCGCTCTCTCTGCCGATCGTGCCTGTGCTGGGCAAGGGGATTGGTGCGCCGTTTGGAGCGGTGGGCTCGCTGGCTGCGACGAACTCGAAACGAAATCCCCGTCGTGCATCGGCTACGGCGTTTGCGCTGATGTTGGGCGTGGCGCTGGTGACAGCGTTTGGCATGCTGGGAACCACTATGCAGCGGTCGGTGGACGACATCCTGGAAGACGAGGTCACCGCTGATCTTGTTATGTACGGTCCCCAGTTCGGTGCTTTCCCCGTTCCAGGTGATGTGCCGGGCAAGGTGGAAGAAGCCGACGGCGTGGGCGATGTGATCACGTATGCGCAGGCACCGCTGACCATTAATGGCAAAGCTGCCTACGAGATGGGCCCAATGAAGGTCAGCGACGTGATGAATGGCGATCCGGGCCGCCTGACAGTCATTGAGATGGTCGACGGCACATCGGATTTGTCGGATGGTGGCGTTGTTCTGCCTGAGGCGTATGCGAAAGAGCACGCCCTTAAGGTTGGCGATGTCGTGGACGTTGATTCACCGCTGGGCTCATCGCTGAGCCAAGGCGGGCCTGTGCAGGCGGAGGTAAAGGGCATCTTCAGTGAGTCCAACATCTTGGAATCCTTGGTCATCTCTCGCGCGACAGCGGACAAGCTGGTACGGCCGGACCAGGAGACCATCCTCATGGTCGGCGCCAACGGCGACGGCACCGTGGACCCAGAGACCCTGCGCACGAACGTGGAGGAGGCGGTCAAGGACAGCATCGTTGTCCAAGTGCGCACCCCGGAGGAATTCGGTGGTGAAGCAAAGCAGTTGATCAACCAGATGCTGTACATCTTGTACGCGCTGCTGTCGTTGGCGGTGGTGATCGCGGTGCTGGGTATCATCAACACGCTCACTCTGTCCGTCATTGAGCGTCGCCAGGAGATCGGCATGCTGCGCGCCGTGGGTTCGCAGCGCCGTCAGGTGCGCACGATGATCATTCTTGAATCCGTGCAGATCGCGGTCTTCGGTGCGTTGCTCGGTGTCCTCGCTGGTCTGGCTCTGGGGTGGGCGTTCCTTACGGTGCTTAAGGAGCAGGGCTTGGAAAACATTGCCTACCCGTGGACCATGATCGCGGTGATGTTGGCGAGCTCCGTGGTGGTGGGTGTTCTCGCGGCGCTGTGGCCGGCGAATCGTGCGGCGAAGACGCCGCCACTCGACGCTATAGCTGAGTAAACGGAGTAATTGGAATAAGAGCTAGAACGCCGGAATGAGCTGCAAGCCCACCCGCAGGCCGTACCACGCAGCAATGATGCCGGCGACACACGTCACCGTGGTGTAGCGGAGCAGTGGCCACCACTGTTTGCGCTCCACCATCTGGCCCATCTCTTTGGCCATGGTGGACAAGGTGGATACGGCACCGCCGAAACCGGCACCCAAGAAGGCTGGCCACATGGCGGGCATTGCCGCGGAGAAACCAAGGACTGCCGAGCCCACAAGGTTGGCGGCCCACGTTCCAGGCGTGCCCTTCAGAACCACGCTCAACGCCCAGCGGGTCAATCCGCCGAGGAAGGCGCCAAAGCCCACGAAGACGAACAACAGAAAGATCGTGCGTGCGCCATCGCCGGTGCTCAAAGCTTCGCGCAGGTGAGAGCCGACAACGCCGTCGGGGCCTAAGAATTGGGGGGTGCGTGGGATCATGGGGCGACCGATCGTCGATAAGCATTTCCTAGTTCCCACGCGGCGAGCCCCACGATCATCGTGCCCGCCATGTACATGAAGGCGTGCAGGGCGCTGGTCTGCATGGCCAGGAAGGATACGGCGGAGAACGTGGTGAACCCGCCGATCATCCCGCGACCCCAAAACGGGCCTGGGTCGAAGCGTCCCATGAGGAAACAGCCGATGAAGTTGATGATGAAGATGATGATGATCTCTGCCGGCGGCTCCGGCGCAATCAACGGTGTGAACGCAAAACGTGCAAGCGCACCGAAAGACGCGCCAAAACCAATGGCGAGACCTTCCTTGAGCGCTGTACTTAACACGTGTACACGGTAACGCACCCAGCCCCAGAGCCGTAAATGGGACTTTGCGTGGCGGAGTTACGCAAAGCGAGGGAAGATGGGGGTGGACCGTTAGCCCAACCGCATAAGGAGTAAGCATGGCGCACGCGAGAGCCGGCCAACCCGCCCGTCCAGAGGATCTCATTGATATCGCGGAGGTGGTCACCGCGTACTACACGCGTGAGATCGATCCGCATGATCCGGATCAGCAGGTGGTGTTTGGTACGTCGGGTCACCGTGGTTCGAGCTTGGATAATGCGTTTAACCAGCAGCATATTTGGGCGACCACGCAGGCAATCGTCGATTACCGCCGCGAGAATGCGATCGGCGGTCCCGTGTATATCGGGCGCGATACGCACGCGCTGAGTGAGCCCGCGATGGTGTCGGCGCTCGAGGTGCTCATTGCGAATGACATCGCCGTGCTTGTCGACGATTACGGGCGCTACACCCCCACTCCCGCCGTCTCCCACGCGATCCTGGCGCATAATGCCTCCCTTGCTGGCGGTGTGACCGGCACGGATCCGAAGCGGGCGGATGGCATTGTGGTCACCCCGTCCCACAACCCGCCGCGCGATGGTGGTTTCAAGTACAACCCGCCCTCAGGTGGCCCGGCGGATACGGATGCGACGGATTGGATTGCCGCCCGCGCGAACGCGTACCTGGCGCAGGGCCTTGAGGGCGTGCAGCGTACTCCGGTCAGCGGTGTGCTGGATGAGCGGGCGGGCAAGCATGCGTTCATGCAGAACTACGTGGCTGACCTGGTCAACGTGGTGGATATTGATGTGATCCGTTCTTCCGGACTGAGTATCGGCGCTGACCCGATGGGTGGGGCTTCGGTGGATTACTGGGGCGCCATCGCGGAGGCGCACGGTCTGAACCTCAACGTGGTGAACCCGCAGGTGGATGCCACGTGGCGGTTCATGACATTGGATACGGACGGCAAGATCCGCATGGACTGCTCCTCCCCGAATTCCATGGCCAGCTTGGTGGCTAACCGCGATAAGTACGACATCGCTACCGGCAATGATGCGGATGCGGACCGACACGGCATTGTCACCCCGGATGCTGGGCTGATGAATCCGAACCACTACCTGGCGGTGGCCATCGAGTACCTGTTCGCGCACCGCGACGGTTGGGCGCAGGATACGGCGGTGGGGAAGACGCTGGTGTCGTCTTCCATGATTGACCGCGTTGTTGCTTCGCTGGGCCGCAAGCTCGTTGAGGTCCCCGTCGGTTTCAAGTGGTTTGTGCCGGGGCTTATCGACGGCTCTGTCGGCTTTGGCGGCGAAGAATCCGCCGGTGCATCCTTCCTACGTAAGGACGGCACGGTGTGGTCGACGGACAAGGATGGCCTCATCATGGACCTGCTCGCGTCGGAGATCACGGCGGTGACGGGCAAGACGCCGTCCCAACGCTACGCGGAGTTGGAGGCAACCTTTGGCGCACCCGTCTACGCGCGCACTGACGCGGAGGCGAACCGCGAGCAGAAGGCGACCCTGAAGAAGCTCTCACCGGAGCAGGTCACGGCAACGACCTTGGCAGGGGACCCGATCACCGCCAAGCTCACCGAAGCCCCCGGCAACGGTGCCGCCATCGGTGGGCTCAAGGTGACCACGGAGCACGCCTGGTTTGCGGCACGTCCGTCCGGCACGGAGGACAAGTACAAAATTTATGCAGAGTCCTTCAAAGGGCAGGAGCATTTGGAGCAGGTTCAAAAAGAAGCGCAGGATGTTGTCAGCGCAGTACTAGGCGAGCGATAGGGGGGGAGCAGCACGCGAAGACCCCCTACTTTCGGCTAATGTTATCTAGGTGACGATTCAACAGGATGCGCCCGTGGCCCCTACGCGCGACCGTGTACTCGACGTGCTTTCTGCACTTGCCCGGTTTGGGCTGGCCTTCATGTGGATCTATGCCGGGGTGACCAAACTGGACAACCGGCTTCTGACCACGCAGAGCATTGAGGCGTACGAGATTTTCACCCCGTACTGGTCTCATCTGCTGGCTGGTCTGATCGGTCCGCTTGAAATCGCCGGCGGGCTCCTCCTTCTGCTGGGAATCAAACTGCGCCCGACTGGCTGGGTTTCCGTGGTGGTGCTTCTGTTGTTCATCATCGGCTTGGCGTCAGCCTATAGCCGTGGCCTGCAAATTGACTGCGGGTGCTTCGGGTCGAACCCTGATAGCTCCCCGGCGGATTTGCTCTGGGCGATTGCACGCGACGTGGGCCTCACTGCAGTCACTCTGTTCATGATCTACCGCCCGTTTAAAAAATTCGCGCTGTACCCCTAAACTTTCTTGGTAAAATAGTTCGACCACTGAGTATTAAGGTGATGTACTGTGACTTCCTCTTCTAAGCCGAATGCGACTAAAGGTGCTTCGCGGTCGGTGACAAACCCGAATTCGTCGGGAAGCAAAGGCTTCTGGGCGGCGATGGCTGCGTTGATACTCATCGGTGCGCTGGTGATCGGTCTCATCGTGTACAACGGCCGTGGCGCTCAAGCTGACCGTATTGCGGAAAACATGCAGAAGGTCGATGGGGTGAGCCTGTCACTTGCAGATAACGTGATCACTCTGAGCGGCGACAACGCTGATGGTGCGAAGGAAGCCGGCCTCTACGAGGACTTCTCCTGCCATTACTGCGGTGAGCTGGCGGTGAACACGGATGATCAAATGCTGGCCAAGATCCAAGCCGGTGAACTCACCGTGAACTTGCACCCGCTGATCTTCCTTGACGGTACCGGCGACCAGTACAACGCTGGCCACTCCACGCGCGCTCTTGCTGCGGTGCTTGCCCTGGCTGACAAGGGTGAAATTGAGGCGTACTGGAACCTCCGCAAGGCGCTGATGGAGCAGCAGCAGAACCTCTACGCCACCGCGGACAACGACACGTTGGCGGATCTTGCACACGACTTCGGTGCTTCCAAGGGCGCGGTTGAGGCAATCCGCAACGGCGAGTACACCGACCGCGCCAAGGCAATGGGCGAAGCAAATGCGAAGGATCTCGTGGACAAGACCGGTGACCTCTCATCGCCACGCGTGCTTGTCGACGGCAAGGATGTCCCCTCCGATCCCCTTGCCAACTGGATCGACGACCTCTTCGCTTAAAACCGCAGCTCTTAAAACCGCAGCGAGCAAGCGATTTTGGTCTCGCCTGTTCGCGGGTGTATATTGATCGGAGTCGCTCGGCGGACAAAGGCCTACAACCTGGTTCGCCGAAGCTATGGGGCTATGGCGCAGTTGGTAGCGCACCACACTGGCAGTGTGGGGGTCACGGGTTCGAATCCCGTTAGCTCCACAAGATTAAAACTGCTCCGCCTGATGGTGGCGTGGGTTCGTTCAACTTGCGATGGGTTGTCCCGGTGCGACAGGTTTCGTCGGTGAGTGCGAAATCTAGAATATCGTGAATTCTAGAAAGGGGCAGTGGAGAGACTGTGCTACCTGCCCTCACCGTCCAAGGACCCAAGCTGACTTAGCAGCGAACAGAATGAGCCTCTGATGCGCTGAATGATCAGGAATAACCAGCTCCAGCTGATTCATAGTCCACGCGTGTTCCTTATTTTGGATTTGCATTCAGTGAAACATTGTTAGCATCTTCATCATGAGAATCGAGTGGGGTGAAATATTCGTTGATCTGGCTGGGCATATTGCTTGGCCAATCTCGATTCTTCTCGTGGTTTGGCTATTAAAAGGATCGTTGCGACAGCTTCTTGATCCAAAGAACGTAGAGCAAATTGAGGCAGGGCCGAGCAGCGTCAAGTTAACCACCCGAAAGATCGACTCCGGACTAGACAGTGTCAAGCAGTCCATGTCGCCGTCAGCGCCTGGTACAGATCAAACTGGTCCGCTGGGGGTTGCTTCATTAAAGGGCTTCGCGGAGATTGCTGCCATAGATCCTGCAGCGGCCACACTGGCGAGTGCAGCACGGTTTGAGTCGGTACTGCGCCGGCGTATGGAGGGTGTGCATCGAGAGATTCCCCAATCATCGCAGGGTCGAGATCGCCTGCAGCCGATGGGCAGCCTGATCCGAGAAGCGCAAGAAGTTGGCGTGCTTAATACTAAACAAGCAAACGCAGCTACGCAGCTAAATATCATGCGTAACCAGATTGTTCACCAGTATGCAGACGTGGAGATGAGCGAATTGCAGGCGATCGAGTTTTGCCGTCTCTCGGCGGAATTGGAACGGGCGATCGACGATTAGCGATCGTGTTGTCGTCGGCAGCAGTCCGATTGCACGGGTTCGGTGAGTGTCCTTTGCCCACTGGCAACTCCGGTGCGATTGATGAGAGTTAGACGGCTGACGCGAACGCCTCCTAGCGGGGCTAAATTGGGTGAAATATTGCTCTTGTCAAGACGTACGTGTGGTACAGCGGCTTTATCTGACCGATCTCAGGCGTGTTTGTCGGGTTTCGTCATCGGGGCACACTGTCGTCGGCCATAGGCTTGGAAGACAGTGAGGGGCGGACCATATTTCATCGCAGGGATCTGTAATGCAGGCATATAAGTTACCTACCGTTTCGTGGGTTTCGTTGCTTAGAATCCTATAGGTAGATGCCGCCCGAGGAGCTCTCGCGCTTCGGTCGCGTGGCGGTCAGGTGAGGCAGCTCCGGGATCGCGCCGTTTTCTCGGACGAATGAGCACAGGATGAGGGTGGCGTTCTCGGTGCTTACTAAGGGCATCGTTGCGGCCCCCATGCCCGGTTCACCGAATTTCAGCTTGCGTTTTTGGTCGTCGTCGATAGTGATGTCCCATTTACCGGGGTAGAGCTGCGAGGCGTGTGCCCGCGGCGGCAAGCTGCCATCGAAGCGCGCTTTGAAGACCTCTTTTGGGCTGGCATAGGTCTTCGTCGTGTTGACGATGGAAAACAGGCCGTCGCCGCATGAGTGTGTCTCAATGAGGTGGCGCAGCTGGTCAAAGGACTCGATGGGGGTGGCCTTGGGCCAGTCCATAAAGTCGCCCCCTACGTGTATGCCCCACCCTGATGGAATGGCACTGGTGAAGTCGAATGGTGGAATTTCTACTGCCTGTTCGGGGGCAACTTCGGGTGAGCTTTTCTTCTTGAAGAAGGAGAACATGGCGGCTCCTACCGTCGTTTCATGTCCGAGAGGACATCGTCAAAGTCATTAAGTAGTTTGTCGAGCTTCTTATCACTGTCGTCGCGGTCTTCGGTGAGGATTTGGCGTTGGGCTTCGATGACGCGGCCGGCGAACGCGGTTACGCAGATGTCATAGTCGATGTTCCCGTTTTGTGCGTCTTGGGTCTCGACGCACTGCCATGTGAAGTTAGCAGTGTCGTGTTCGGTTTCTTTGAATTCATAGTTTTCATCGTTGAAGACGTCGACGGCGCTGTCGTACGCCTGCTGGAGGCCTTTATCGGAGGTAGGTGTGATGGGTTGGTATTCGCCGTCAACCTTCGGGATGTAGATGAAGCTGAGCACGCGAAGTGTTTCATCGTTGTTCAGGAGCTCGGCTTCGGTTGAGTAGTCTTTCGGGTTGCTCTCTCCGCTCCTTTGTTCCAGCCCGGGGAGTTTGTGGAGCGCAGTGTAGAAGTCGTTGGTGTAGAAACCGTCGTAGCTGTTCAAATCTTCGGTGTCTGCGGAGGAAGATGTGGTCGTGCTTGTCGGCGATTCCGTCGTAGTCGTTGTTGCTTGAGTGCTCAGGGGAGCTTCATCGGTAGCGTCATCGGTAGAGCAGGCAGTGAGCACTACGCTCGCAGCAGTGACAGCGGAGAGTGTGACGTAGGCTACTTTCGCGCTTTTCATGTCCGCCACAATAACAACTTTTCTGCATGGAAGGAGCGGGGAGGGGCGCGATACTCTGGAGGGCATGGATGATGTGCACTTCCAGGAGTTTGCTTCGCCGATCGGGCAGATCGGTGTTCTTGCTTCTCCGAAAGGGGTGGTGAAGGTTCTTTTTGAGGTCGATGACCTCGAGGTTAATCGCGCACGATTCCCAAAGGCCGAGCAGTCGTTGCTGGTGACGGAGCAGCTGACTGAATATTTCTCAAGACGCCGGCGTGAATTCACCGTGCCATTCGACTTCCGCTTTGTTTCAGGTTTCCGGGCGGAGGTACTCCGCGAGCTCGCCCAGGTGCCCTTCGGCCAGACAGTCACGTATGGCGAGCTTGCCCAGAAGGCGGGTAGCCCCAAGGCGGTGCGGGCGGTGGGGAGTGCGTGCGCGAATAATCCTTTACCGCTTCTCGTGCCGTGCCATCGGGTGCTCCGGGCGGACGGCACTCTCGGCGGGTATCGCGGTGGCGCGGAAGCAAAACGGTTTTTACTTGAGTTGGAGGGCATCGATGTCGCAGGTATTCATTAAACACGGCAGCGCGCCGGGAGCGGCGGCCGCAGAAGCCGCCTATTTGCGCTGGCTGCGCGAAGGTTCCGACGCAGTGGTGGAGGTCCTTGCCCTCGACGAGGAAGCGAACACCCTCACCATCGAGCACGTTGATACCGCGCGGCCAACCGCGGAAGCCGCGCGCCGGGCTGGGGAGGAGCTCGCCGCGATCCACGCGATGGGGGCCGATGCGTTCGGTGCCCCGTCTG
>NZ_VXKH01000061.1 GCF_008693065.1 Corynebacterium tuscaniense
CTGCGCCACACACGCCGACAGGAGTTCCGTTTGCGCCACGACATGTTGCGCGCATGAGCGCCAGCACCGCCGGCTGCCACGGGGACAGCAACGACGGCCCAACTAGACGGTCCGCCGCCATGGTGAATTGCGCCAGATCGTTCGTGCCTATGGACGCAAACTCTGCCACCCCCAACAGTTCCTCGGCACAGATCGCCGCCGCAGGAGTTTCCACCATAATTCCGGCCTGCGAGAGCCCAGCCTTTTTCGCCTTATCGACGAACCACTCAACCTCCCCCACCTCCGCCACCATTGGCGCCATCACCCACAGGTCTGCTTCCGGCACCGCGGCGTGCGCGGCAGCGAGTGCCGCGAGTTGGTCATCCATGAGGTCTTCCCGCGCGCGGGTCAAGCGGATGCCGCGGTGACCAAACGCTGGGTTTTCCTCCGCACCGTGATCGGCAAAGGCCAGGGGTTTGTCCGCACCCGCGTCAAGGGTGCGCACGACCACCCGGCGGGAACCAAAAGCGCGCAGCACAGCGGTGTAGGTCTCCGTTTGTTCGGCAACGCTGGGGGCATCCACACGGTTGAGGAAGAGAAACTCGGTGCGGAACAGACCCACGCCTTCAACATCCGTCTCAGCCACCGCTTCCACATCGGCTGCGGTGCCAATATTGGCCATCAGTTTCACTGGGTGCCCATCTTTCGTCGCACCCGGGCCGGTAGAGTTCGCCAATGCAGCGACGCGACACGCCGCCCGGTCCTGCAGCTCAGCGACGTCAGCAGGAGTCGGCGCGAGGATGACGGTGCCGGTGGTGGGGTCGAGGGTGATGAGCGTGGCGTCGATAAGCAAACTGGTGATTCCGGCGACCTTGACAATCATCGGAATACCCAGTTGCGCTGCAAGAATCACCGTGTGCGATGTGGGGCCGCCACCTTCGGTGATGATGCCCAGGACCATCGTCGGGTCGAGCGTGGCGATGTCAGCGGGTGCGAGGTCGCGTGCAACGAGGATGGATGGGCGACCTAACGGCGGAATTCCCGGCTCCGGCAGATCACGCAAGCGGGCGATAGTGCGGTCGCGAATGTCGTAGAGGTCTGTGACGCGCTCAGCCATGCTTCCCCCAAGGGGGCGAAGTTTCTGCGCATAGATCTCCACCGCGGCGTGCACAGCAGCAGTGATGCCGGCACCGGCAGCGAGCTCCTCCTCTACCCCTTTAATCAACGCGCTATCCTGCGCCAAAGCAGCGGTTGCTTCGAGGATCGGCTGGGCTTTCCCGGGGGTACTCTCCGCACGCGCGACCACCCCAGCAGCAACGGCGTCGAGGGCCGCCCGAACCCGCCGGATGTCGGCATCCGGGTCGGTGCAGGCCGGTTCATCCGGGTCAACACCCGCTGCAGGGGCGACGAGCACAGCCGGGCCAGTCGCAGAGGCAACCGCAAAAGCACCAGCGACGCCCACACCGTGAAGCACCTGCCTGTCGGCCATGCGTGTTCCTTTCCCTGGCTGCCCCAGCAGGTGGTTTAGCAGGGGTCGTGGAAATCGCCGGAGTTGTTCAGAGTTCGGCCGTTGCCACCATAGCGTGCTTTCGCCGCGCACATCCCCGCTTCATCGGAACCAAAGTCGAGGTAAACGGGGTAGATCACGTTCCCGTTGACGGTTTTGCGCAGGGAGGCACACTTCCCCGGCACCGTGAATTTTTTATCGGCGGGGCCACCAGTGAGTACGGCTTGGGCGAGTTCGTTGTAGGTCGCTTCAGCACCATGTTCATCGATGACAGACATGAGAATCAGGATGTTGCGCCCGTCGCACGCCGGAAATGATGCCTCCTTCTCTAGTCCGCCCTGCGAGACATGCACAAAATACCCGTCGCGCTTGCTTATCGACGCCACATCTTCCCCCACAACGTCCTTCTTCGGCGAAGTGGTCTCTGTAGTCGTTTCTGCAGTCATTTCGGAGGTGGTTTGAGTTGTGGTTTCAGACGCCGAAGTCTCCGCAGGCGTGGACGACACAATGGTCATCTGCACCTCGTCCAGATCATCACTGGAGCAACCAACAAGCCCAGCCGTGATGGCGAGCGCAGCTAAGCCACCGCCTATCGTTCGGCCAATGCGACGCTGAGAACGCATGGGTTTAGGCCTCGGGGCGTACCAGCGGGAAGAGGACAGTCTCGCGGATCCCCAGTCCGGTCAGGGCCATGAGCAGGCGATCCACGCCCATGCCACAGCCAGCGGTCGGCGGCATGCCCTGTTCCATGGCGGCGAGGAAGTCCTCATCAAGCACCATGGCTTCGTCATCGCCGTGGGCGGCGAGGCGGGCCTGGTCTTCGAAGCGTTCACGTTGGATCACGGGATCAACAAGCTCGGAGTAGCCGGTGGCCAGCTCGAAGCCGCGGACGTAGAGGTCGAACTTCTCAGTCACACCGCGCTGTTCGCGGTGGTCGCGGGTGAGCGGCGAGGTCTCGACCGGGAAGTTGATCACAAAAGTCGGCTCGTAGAGCTGGTCAGCACACAGGTGCTCCCAGATCTCCTCGACGAGTTTGCCGTGCAGCCAGCCCTCGTCCTTGGGCACCTTCAGGCCAACGACGTCAGCAATGCCCTTCAGTTCCTCCACGGAGGAGTCGACGGTGACCTCGGGCTGGCCTGGGAACTTACGCTGCAGAGCCTCGTTGAGGGAGGGGTACATTTCCATGACTTTCCATTCGCCGCCGAGGTCGTACTCAGTGCCATCGGCAAGCGTGACGGTGGTGGAACCGAAGACTTCCTGCGCACAGAACTGCACGAGGTCCTTCATGGTTTGCGCGCCATCCTTGTACGTACCCCATGCCTGGTAGGTCTCCAGCATGGTGAATTCCGGCGAGTGAGAGGAGTCAATGCCCTCATTGCGGAAGTTGCGGTTGAGTTCGAAGACACGCTCAATACCACCGACGATGCAGCGCTTGAGGTACAACTCCGGCGCAATACGCAGGTAGAGGTCCATATCCAGCGCGTTAGAGCGGGTGATGAACGGGCGGGCTGCGGCACCACCGTGCAGGGTCTGCAGCATCGGGGTTTCCACCTCGACGAAGTCATGTCCTGTCAGGAACTTTCGCACAGCCGCGATAACCTTAATGCGGGTCAGGGCATTCTTGCGGGCATCGGCGCGCATGATCAGGTCGGTGTAGCGGTAGCGCACCCGCTGCTCTTCATTCATGTCAGCGAACGCAACCGGCAGCGGGCGCAGCGCCTTCGACGTCATACGCCAGGACTGCGCCAGGACGGAAAGCTCACCGCGTTTCGACGCAATCACACGCCCCCGCACCGACACAATGTCACCCAGATCCGTGTCAGACTTCCACGCCGCCAGCGCTTCCTCACCGACCTCAGCCAGGGACAACATGACCTGAAGCTGCGTGCCATCCCCCTCCTGGAGGGTGGCAAAGCACAGCTTGCCGGTGTTGCGCTGGAACATGATGCGTCCGGCAACAGCCACCTCGTCGGAGGTTTCTTCGCCGGGCTGGAGGGCCACCGCGCCGTCGATAAGCTCGGGGGCATCTTCCGTAACAACGTGGTACTTGTTGCGCAGATCCTTCAGCGACGTGGTGCGGTCCACGACGACGGGGTACGGCTCATGCCCCTCGCTAAGAAGCTTCTCACGCTTCGCGCGGCGGATCTGTTGCTGCTCTGAAAGGTCCTGGGTAGTCACGGCTATCTACCGTAGTCGGTTGAGCTCACCAATACTCGGGCAGGGTCCACACTGGCGGGTCATCCAGCTGGCCACTCGGGTGGATGGCGCCCTCCGAGTCTGTGATGGTGTAGCTCAGCGCGTCACCGGACGTGCAGCGCAGCGTCGCATCATCCGGGTAGTGGCAAAAATTCTCATTCACACGAATGGTCTGGCCAGGCAGCAACTCGCCTTGTGCTGGCCCAACACCTTCAAACACGGTGTAGTGCATGCCGTCTTCCCCTGCGTAAATCGAGTCAGCTTTGCGGGGTGGCAGTGGCACAGCGGTCACCATCGGCGCGTCCTTTGGGGTTTGGCCTTGGCAGGTCACGCCGTGCGGGCTGATTGCACACACCCCGGAATGTTCTCCAATACGGTAGCTGAACACACTCATGCCAGCGCGTTCAAAATCTTTCGGGTTTACCGGGCGGTCAGCGGCGCGCGTGGTGGTCGCCGTCGTTTCGCTTTTCGACGCCAACGTTTCCAACACCGGCCCCTCCACCTCCTCCAGGTTCCCAGAGCACCCAGCAAGCGACACCACTACCACTCCTGCAGTGACCGCGGCATACGTGGCGCGACGTTGAAGATTAACCACGCGACTTTTCACACAAGTTGAGGTACATGCGCTTACTTTCGGCTTCAGCACCGTTGACCACGAGCAGGTACTGTGCGTCCTCCCCTTCCGGAGCAATGCGATAAGCCGGCGGGGTCACGTCTTCCATCTTGTAGGAACGTGCAGAGCACTTCTCATTACCAATGACCTCAGTGTCGCCCTCCGGCAGCAGGCCGTCGCGCGTCTGCTCATCACCATAATCAATGATGCTCACGCCAAGGTCCTTGTCCGAACAGCGGATGCGGGCCTTCTGCCCATCCTCCGGTGTCTGGGACTCACACTTCATGTTCGACCAGCCGCGTTGACCAGATTTCTCCGAAATGATCCGCGGGAACGTGTCCGCCATCTCCTGCTCTTGGGCATTCCAACCCTCACCCTGGTTATCCCAGAGCCACCAGCCACCAGCGCCGATACCGCCGAGCAGCAACAAGATCATGAACACGAGCAGCCAGGTCAGGGCCTTAGATTTCTTTTGCGGCTGTGGCTCGAAAAACTCCGGCTGGGCGTAGCCCGGGTACTCGTAGGGCTGCTGGTAGTGCGGCTCCACGGGTGGGAAACCCGGGCTGGTATCCGGGAAGTGCTGCTTCGGGCGCTCCGCCTTATCCTCTACCGGCTGCGCTGGCATGCTCCACTGCGCCGTCGCGTCGTCGGCTTTTGCCTCGGACTGCGTCTTATGTGGGAAAGCCAGTTTCTCCAAGTAGGCGCTGGCGGACTCCGTGGATTCCAACAGCTCCTCATCCACCGGCTTGGTGGTCAATTGGGAGACAATCTCGGCGAAAGCACGGCGGTTTTTAGCCGGTGTACTCGTGGCATCTGGTGTGGGGCCGACCAAAGCCAGCATCACCGGCGCCGACGGATTGTGATGCTGCACGAGCAGATGATCCACATCAATTGACCGTGCCAAAAGCTCAGCGTGGTCAGCATTGTTGTAGTGATCAATCGCTTTGGCCACCGGCGCGAGCAGACTATGCGCCTCAGAATCGGAGAACGGGGTGCCCCACTTCACGCGGCCGTCAATGATGGAGCGTAGCGTGTTACCTTGTGCCTCATCGCGCACCACGTAGAGTGTGCCGTCCTCGGTGACACCGCAATCACGCAGAGACACCACTGCCGGCTCATCCAACCAACGCAGGCCGGAAGCGAGCTGGGTGATGGCGGTAGCCTGGTCGCCCTCGATGACTTCGTTGAACAGCTCCACCTCAGCGGTGCTGTTACCCCACGTGTTCGTAGCAAAGTAGACGGTGGAATCCGCTGTCGCCGCTTTTTCTTTCAAGTCCGTCAGCGCATATTTTTCGTGCAAGAACTGAGCAAGCTGTGAATCAACCATGGTGAAGCTTTCGATGAGGGCCGATGAGAACTGGGATGTGTATTGCTAGTTGTAGTCGGAGAAGATATCGCTAACGTCATCATCCGAGTATTCAAAACCTAGAAGGCGGGCCTTACCATCCTGAATCACCACGTAAGTGGCACCGCCGGTGGAAGAACCGTTCTTGTTACGAACCTCCACAAAGTAGAATGCATCGGCTCCCAGCACATCCTTCAGCTGTCGCTCATAAGACTCATCATCCGTCTTGGCGAAGAAGCGAGAGAAATCCTTGACATCCATAACCTCGCCAGCCTGCGGGTCAGATGCCTTGAAGTAGTTGTCCACGCCAGAGTAGCCGTCATTGACCTTAAGCCCATCAAGAATGGCACTGCGCAAATCGCTCAAGGCGTTGTCAATGAGCCAACGTTCAGTCTCATCATTTGTGCGTAGCTCAAGGAACTCATTCGTCAACTTCTGTGCCTTCGAGGCGTTACGGTCTCCACCACCGATACCGGCAACCAGACCCCAGATAAGCAGCATGACCAACGCGGTAGCCACCGCGGTCCCAAGGATGACGCCCTTGGAGGAACGTGCAATCTCCGACTTGGTCTTCTCCATCGCCGGGTTCAGGCGATCCTGCGCCATCTTGGAGTACTCGTTAAAGGTGTCACGACCCTTGTCAAAGGCACTCGGCCCATGCTCGCCCTGCGGCTGACTCGGCTGACCTTGCTGACCTAGCAGCCCCCGCGCGCCGGCAGCACCAGTGGCAGCACCAACAGCAGCACCAGCCGAGGCACCCCCAAAGTTGGCCTGGGCCAGGTCGCGGAGGGCGGCGATGTTGATTTCTGGCGCGTTGACGTCGTCAAGCTTCTGATCGTAAAGGCTGCGACGCTGCGGATCACCGAGAATGTCGCGGGCGATACGCAGCTCCTCAATGCCGCCCGGGTTGGTGGCAATGCCGGAGTTGATGCGATTATCCAGCTCCTGGGCCAAGGTGGCGGGATCTGCCGACCGGTCGAGCCCGAGCGAGTTGTAGAGGTCGTAGTGTGCCATCTCTTTTAACTATGTCCTTTCTCACATCCCGGCGCGGCCCGTCGGGACTCCGCAGTCTAGAGCGAATGATAGCGAAGTGCTTTCAGTCTTAACACATGAATCCTGCAAGAACTACTACGGGAACTATTGCAAAACCGCCATTATTGAGCGGACTTAGGAGCACACCATGACGCAGCAGAACCTAGGTTCCTACGACTGGGGGAGCCACATTGCCTGGTGATGCCGGTGTACAAGCAGGCGAAGGATGAGTCTCAGGAACCCGGTGACGCGCCGGAGATCGACGACCCGGAATTTGAAGGCACGACGTTCGCCGTCACCGACGGCAACTTCAGCCGGAGGGTGTGACCAAGGGTGACCTGCGACGAGTTCGTTGTGTTCGCAGGTGATTCTTCCGGCGGCGAAAACGAGACAACTTAAGCGCCGGGCTCCTCACCTATATTCTTAAAACCGATGCCGACGGGCACGCCCACGCTGTCAATGAGCCGCACAGGGCCGAAAGTCGCGGCGGCGAGCAGGCGCGCGTCACCTGTCTCCGGTGCCGGCCCGAAGCCCAGGTCACGTACCTCTACGTAATCGGGGGTGACGCCGCCAGCTTCGAGGACGCCGCGCACGGTCTCCAGAATCTTATCGACGCCACGCTCCGCCACGTGCGCACCAGCGGTCAGCGCCGCCGACAGCGCCAGGGCTGCATCCTGCATGTCGTCCGGGACGCGGTCATTGCGAAGGGACATGGCAACGCCGCCGGTTGCACGGATCGTCGGCAAGCTGTGAAGCTGAACTTCCATATTGAGTGCGCTAACTGCCTGCTGCAGCGCGACGAGCTCCTCAAAATCCTTCTCCCCCACCACAACATCACTGGCGTGCGCGGCATTGATCGCGGCAATTGTGCGCGTGATACTCGCACTGATCACCTCCGGATCCTCCAGGTGATCCATCTGTGGGCGGATGCGCACCGGCGGGTTGAAGACGCCGTGGAAGACCACGTCCACACCCTCACGCGCGAAGTCCTCCGGGACCTCATCGCCGGAAAACGTGACCATGACGATGCTGCCCAGCAGCGACTTCGCAGCACGAATCAACGCGATGTGACCAGCATGAATCCCGGTGCCGAGCGGCACCAACACAACCCTCTTGCCGGTCTTGCGGAAGGCACGGCCGTACGTAGCAAACTGTGCGGGGTCAGTTACAACCACCGCATTCCCCGGAGTAAACGTCATACCCGCAAGGGTACGGCCCTACAACGTGTTCTTCCCCATCGCCCACAGCTCCACAGCCGCCGCACCGGTGCGCGATGCTTGTCTGCGCACCAGCTCCACAAACAATCTTCCAATACTCGGGTCCTGGATCGTGTTGTATATCTGTTCCAGATGCGGAACATCCACCTGCAGGTTTTGCCCTTCCCCAGGCAGTGACCAGCACTCGTCGAGCCCCAACTCAATCGCAGGAACTGCCTGGGTAAGGAGTGTAAAAGCGTCTTGGCGGGCAACGTCGACAAGCTTGAGCATCCTTTTACCCGCCATGATGGCCGGGCGCTGCGCGTCCTCGATCATCGTAAGATTGCCACCCATCTCCGGGATGAGCAAACTGAGCACTGACTCCCCAACCTCATCGGCAGCGGAGGCGACCCAAAAGTCCTTCCACACCCGGTGCGCCGCCATCACAATCGCGCCTTGCACTTCCAGCGGGTCCAGCACCTGCACGCCATACTCCAACGACGTGTGCATGACCAGCTGCCCACGACGGACCTGCCCCAGCCACTGGTCCACCATCACATCAAGCGGAACCCCCGGCGCATCCAGGACAATCATGTCCACGTCCAAGTGATCCCCGTCGCCGTTGATCTGACGCGCAGTGTGACCAGCACGTTCAAACAGCTCAACAGTTTCAGGGTCCCCGAGCACCCCGACAGTCAAGCGCGGCTGCGTCATCGTGCTCCCCTAATTCTTCTGGCCACGCGCGAGGATCTCCGCCACCGTCAGTGCGCCCTCACGGTGAGCATCTGCACGACGACGCCCATGGTGCGCCTCCTCCGCCGCCGCTTGCTCGGCTGGCTCAGCCTGGACTGCCTG
>NZ_VXKH01000062.1 GCF_008693065.1 Corynebacterium tuscaniense
CCTCGTGCGCGGGGACATCGACGCCTTCGGGTTGTCCGGTCGCTCCGCCGAGCAGAGGGTCGCGCTTGACCTGCTTCTCGACTCCTCTGTGGGCATCGTCTCCATCGGCGGCCGCGCCGGCACCGGTAAATCGGCGTTGGCGCTGTGTGCGGGCCTCGAGTCCGTCCTGGAGCGCGGGGAGCACAAGCGCATCATCGTTTTCCGTCCGCTCTACGCCGTCGGTGGCCAGAACCTGGGTTATCTGCCGGGCGATGAGATGGAGAAGATGAACCCGTGGTCCCAGGCGGTCTACGACACACTCGAAGGTGTGGTCTCCGACAACGTCATGGAGGAAATCGCCGCGCGCGATCTGCTCGAAGTGTTACCGCTGACGCACATCAGGGGCCGCTCGCTTCACGACGCCTTCGTGATCGTCGACGAAGCCCAATCCCTCGAACGCAACGTGCTGCTCACCGTGCTCTCACGCTTGGGGCGTGGTTCGCGCGTTGTCCTGACACACGATGTTGCCCAGCGCGACAATTTGCGTGTGGGGCGGCATGACGGTGTGCAGGCGGTGATCGAAAAGCTGAAAGGCGAGGACTTATTCGCCCACATCACCCTGACGCGTTCGGAGCGCTCTGCGATCGCGGAATTGGTCACTGATTTGCTCGAAGACCAGGAACACTAGCCAATTTCAGGGTGGGCCCTTTTCTGGTTGTACGATAGGCGCCATGTCTGAACGCGATTTCACTATTCGCCCAATTCGGCCCGAAGACTACCCGCAGGTCCGTGAGATCTATGAGGCAGGTTTGGGAACGGGCCACGCGTCCTACGAAACAGAGGGCCCAACCTGGGCAAAGTTTTCCACGAACAAGATCATTGAGACTGTCTTCGTTGCCACAGAGAAAGACGATGATGATTATGTGTTGGGGTGGGTGGCGGCGGCGCAGGCGTCGTCGAGAAGCGTTTTCCACGGCGTGGTCGAAGACTCGATCTACACCCGCGAGGAAGCCCGCGGACGTGGTGTGTCGGGAGCGCTGCTGGATAAGCTCATTGAGACGTGCAAGGGCCTGAACAAGTGGTCCATTCACTCGTGGATCTTCCCGGAGAATGAAGGATCCGCTGGGCTGCACATTTCCCGCGGCTTTGTCAAAGTGGGCACCTACCACCAGATGGCCAAGATGACCTACGGCGAGATGGCCGGCACCTGGCGCGACACCGATATTTATGAGCTGCTGTTGCCTAAACCGGGCGAGAGGCCTGCGGCGGACAGTTAGAGGCAGCTAGTCCACCGTTTCCTTCAGCTTGTCCTCGCGCACTGGCAGCAGCACGAGTGCCGCCGCGAGAACCAGTGGGATGAGCAGGAGGAAGATAGGGGTCAGGCCGTCGTTGTAGCTGCTCGCGATGACATCGCGAAGTGGCTGTGGCAGTTTATTGACCGTGCCCGGCGTCAAGGACTGAGCTGCGCCACCTTGGAAAGCCTCGGAGTACTGCGCGCCGTCGGGCCCCATCGCCGCGAAAGCGGCGGGGAGTCGCTCCGCCATGTTGTTTTGCATGTTGTGGATGAACATTGTGCCCACCATTGATGCGCCCACGGACATGCCGATTTGCCGGAAGAAATTATTCGCGGCCGTCGCCGTGCCCACAACCGCCAGCGGGAACGAGTTCTGCACGATGAGGATGAGCACTTGCATGACCAGCCCGAGGCCAAAGCCGTAGACGAAGATGAACACGCCGAGCGTGCCCAGGCCTGTGTCCACTGTTAGGCGCGAGAGCAAGAAGCACCCCACCGCCACGATGCACAGGCCAATGATGGGGAACTTCTTGTAATTCCCGCGGCGCGAAATGAGCGCACCGGAACCGGTGGAGGTGAGGATCATGCCGCCGACCATCGGGACCATCATGAAACCGGCCTCGGTCGGGGTGAGTGCGTGCACCATCTGCAGGTAGGTGGGCAGGTAGGCCATCACACCGGTCATAGCAACACCGAGGACCACGCCGGCAGCGGTGGTGAGCGTCATGTTGCGGTTGCGGAACAGGTGCATGGGCACGAGCGGGTTCTTCGTCCGCAGCTCCACCGCCACGAAGATCGCTGCCGCTACCGCCGACGTTGCCAGCAGACCCAGAATGCGTGCGGACGTCCACGGGTACTGCAACCCACCCCACGTCGTCGCCAAGATGAGCGTGGACGTTGCCACCGTCAGCAGTGCTGCGCCCGGCCAGTCAAAACGGAAGCCCTCCCGGCTGCCCTTGGACAGGTGCAGCACCAGCGTGGCCACAGTCATGGCGAGTAACCCCAAAGGGATGTTCATCCACAGACCCCAACGCCAGCCCGGGCCGTCCGTGAACCAGCCACCAAGCACCGGCCCCAACACTGAGGAAATGCCAAAAACAGCACCCATGATGCCCATGTATTTTCCGCGCTGCCGTGCCGGGACGACCTCTGCGATGATCGCCTGCGAGTTGATCATCATGCCGCCGGCGCCAAAACCCTGCACCGCGCGCCCGATGATGAGCACGGTCATCGAGTTAGCAAACCCACCCAATGTCGAACCGGCGATGAAGAAGGCGATGCCGGTGATGTAGAACCATTTGCGACCGAGCCCGTCGCCAAGCTTGCCGTAAATAGGCAGCGCGATAGTCATGGTGACCATGAACGCGGAGATCACCCAGCTCATATGTTCGACGCCGCCGAGTTCGCCCACGATCGTCGGCAAGGCGGAGGCGAAAATCATTTGCCCGAGTGAGCTCATGAGCATGGTGATGAGCAGCGCGGCGAACACCAGACCAACGTTGGGTTTTTGTGTGTCTACCATTCGAGTGTCCTTGCGTAGTCAGCGATGAAGGTGGCGGCGTTGCGGACGTTGTCCCGCAGATCCAGGTCTGGATCGAAAAAGCCCGGCTGGAAAGCAGTGATGCTCACCGCGGCTTGAACAAGCTCAATGAGCGCCTGGATCTCAGTCTCCACGGGGTGTTTCGGGGCGCGCCGGTCCTCAGGGAAGCGTGTGAAGTGCTCTGCCAGAGCTTCCGCGATCGCCGTAAGAACCGTGCGCCGCCGCGCCAAGGCTAGCGATGCCAGCGTGGGATTTTCAGCGAACATCGTGCGGCGCCGCGCGAACGCATCCTGATCAGGCAATGCCCCCTCAGGCACGCTGCTCACGCTGATGATCAGGTCCACGAGGTTGTCCGACTGCGTTTCGGCGATCCGGCGCAAACCTTCCTCGCAAACTGTGAGGGGCGCGGGCCCGAGCACAGCCTCATCTTTGGACTTCATGTAATTAAAAAACGTCCGCCGCGAAATGCCCGCGCCGGCGCAAATGTCTTCGACGGTCACGTCATCAAAGCCATGCTTTTCGACGAGCCTCGCCGCACTCTCCACAATCCTGAGTCGCGTCGCCCGCCGCTTTTCTTCCCAACCCATGCCCAGGAACTTTACACTCAGTGCAAGAAACTGCCAAAGGGTGAGATCTGCTGGTGCCTAAGCACCAAAAACCCTGACAGGGCGGGCCTGCCAGGGTCTGGTTGAGGGGCGCTTATATGCGCTTAGATGAGCTTAGTTGCGCTCAGTGTGAGCCATTGCCAGCACGTCGAGGCGCTTATCCAGCTCCTCCTCAGTGAGCTTCTCACCGTCGACGAAGCCGAGGTCAATCGTGGCCTGGCGGATGGTGATGCCCTCTGCGACTGCGTGCTTAGCGATCTTCGCCGCGTTCTCGTAACCAATCGCGGAGTTCAGCGGGGTCACGATGGACGGGGAGGACTCAGCCAGGGTGCGCATGCGCTCGATGTTGGGCTCAATGCCGTCGACAAGCCTGGTTGCGAACTGGCGCGCGGTGTTGGCCAGCAGACGCGAAGACTCGAGAACGTTGCGCGCCATCATCGGGATAAACACGTTGAGCTCGAACTGGCCCTGGGTGCCACCGAATGCGACAGCCGCGTCGTTGCCAATGACCTGTGCGGACACCTGTGTTGCGGTTTCACACAGAACTGGGTTGACCTTGCCCGGCATGATGGAAGAACCCGGCTGCAGGTCCGGCAGGTGGATCTCCGCCAGGCCGGCGAGCGGGCCGGAACCCATAAGCCGGATGTCGTTGGCGATCTTGTAAAGGGAAACAGCAACCGAACGCATAGCGCCGGAGAACTCCACCAGGCCGTCGCGGTTAGCCTGTGCTTCGAAGTGGTTCTTCGCCTCGGATAACTGGGTCACACCGGTGAGCTTCACCAGCTCCTCGGTGACCTTGCCGCCGAACTCAGCCGGGGTGTTGATGCCGGTGCCCACAGCGGTACCGCCGATAGCCAGCTCACCCAGGCGGTGCAGGGTAGCCTCCACGCGCTCGATGCCCAGCTCGATCTGGCGGGCGTAGCCGGAGAACTCCTGGCCAAGAGTGACCGGGGTGGCATCCATGAGGTGCGTGCGGCCGGACTTGACTACCTCGTGCCACTCATCAGCCTTCTTAGCCAAGGACTTCTGCAGCACCTTCAGAGCCGGGATGAGGTCGTTGGCCGCTGCCTCCGTCGCCGCCACGTGGGTAGCAGTGGGGAAGGTGTCGTTGGAGGACTGGCCCATGTTCACATCGTCGTTTGGGTGAACCTCAACACCATTAGCCTTCGCGATAGACGCGATGACCTCATTCGTGTTCATGTTGGAGGAGGTGCCGGAGCCGGTCTGGAATACGTCGATAGGAAATTCAGCGTTGTGCTTACCGTCGGCGATTTCCTTCGCAGCAGCGATGATCGCGTCAGCCTTGGTGGCGTCCAACTTGCCCAAGTCCTTGTTCACCTGGGCGCACGCTGCCTTGAGCAGGCCGAGCGCGCGAATCTGCTGTGCTTCAAGTCCACGGCCGGAGATGGGGAAATTCTCCACCGCACGCTGGGTCTGTGCACGCCACAGCGCGTTGACGGGGACCTTCACTTCACCCATGGTGTCGTGTTCAATGCGGTATTCCTGATCAGCCATTGTCATCCTTTGCAGTTAGAACGTTTCCCGGCGCGGTTGCGCCAGCTGTCACACTCGCCATTATTCCTGATTTTGGAAAACCTGGCGGAACCTGGCCCCGATAAAACCCCCAACCTTCTTTAGACTGCTGTAGACCCCTGTTCGGTTCCATACTTTCTGAAAATAGGGAACATCTCACAAACCCTTTACGCAGGGCTTTTACCGCGGTTACGGTGGCTGGCATGAACTTGCTTGCCCGCTTGACGCAGATCCCGCTGGAGGAGCTCCGTGAGTTTGATCGCGCGCTGTTCCTCGCGGCGGGGCTGTCGCCATCCCGTGTGGGGGAGTTGGCGTTGGTGCATTCTGCGTACTTCGGGAAAGGCGCATCAAAGCAAACGACGGCTGCCGCGCGCGAGGCCGGGCTGACGGTGGACCTCCTCGCCCAGATTGAGCGTTGCATCAGCCACATCAAGCGCGCGGGGGAGCGGGATGGCTACCGCTTCCGCCTCATCCAGGCGGCGGTGGACAAGGCATCCACGTGCGTCGCGCTCGCGCGGTATGCGAAGAAGATCGTGCCGCAGAAGACTAAGACCCGGACCAAGGGCGCGCGTTTCACCGCCCCGGTGGACGGGCTGGGCAGCGTGATCATCACAGGAGACGAGCACGTCATCGCGGACCTGGAAGCCAATCTGCGTGCCGGCATTAATCATGATCTGCCTGTCGGTCCGCAGATGGCCGAGGCGTTTGAGAAACTCATGCGTTCGGGGGAGGGGGTTCCGGCTGCCGCGCCGCGCCCGCTTATCTTGGTGCCGGCGCCTCACTTATCCGCGATCACTCACGGTCATGGGGACGACATCATCCTCGGGCTTACCAACGGCACCACCATGACCGGTGCGGAGTTTGTGAACAATTACCTCTGCAATGAGGAGTACGGGTTGGAAGCTGCATTATTTCATCCGACGGAGGGGCCGGTGAACCACTACAGGGAACGTCGACTAGCAAGTAAGAAGCAACGCGTCCTAGCGAAAGCGACGCAGCCGATCTGTACGAACCCGGACTGCCGGATGCCCGCAGACTACTGCGAACTCCACCACGTGGAGCCCTGGCGCTACGGTGGTGAGACGAACATGAACAACTTGGCAGTCGTCTGCGGCTACCACAATCGCGTCAACGACGATGACCCAGACAAACCCCAACGCGGGCGCATCGCCATACGAAAAGGTAGACCCATCTGGGTTTCACCCACGGGGTATGCGCGAAGTAACAAGCGACATCCGTACGGGGCGATGGAATCGTTATACCCCGAGTTAATTCACGCTTGAACCCGCTAACAGAAATGGATCCGGCACAAGCCGGGCCCATTGGCATGCCGGAAAACCGGATTAAGCGGTCGGACCGGAGTAGTCAATCACGGAGTACTCGCGCAGCTTGGACAGCTTGTGCAGGGACTCAATGTTGCGCACGGTGCCGGACTTGGAGCGCATGACGAGGGAGCGGGTAGTGGCACCGTCCGCGCGGTAGGACACGCCGCGGAGCATATCGCCCTTGGTTACACCGGTGGCGGCGAAGTAGCAGTTATCGGAGCTCACTAGGTCGTTGATCCCTAGCACACGGTCGAGGTCGTGGCCGGCGGCGAGGACCTTCTCGCGCTCCTCGTCGGACTGAGGGGCGAGCATGCCCTGGATCTCACCGTCGAGGCACTTAAGAGCGCAGGCGGTAATGACGCCTTCCGGGGTGCCACCAATGCCCATGGCCATATCGATAGAGTTGTTGTTGCGTGCGGCGGCGATGGCGCCAGCCACGTCGCCGTCCATAATGAAGCGGACCTTTGCGCCTGCCGCGCGGATGTCCTCAACGAGTTGGTTGTGGCGGGGGCGGTCGAGGACGACCACGGTGACGTCGCGAGGCTCAATGCCCTTCGCTTTCGCCACTTCCTGAATGTTGTGCGCGACGGGGGCTGTGATGTCGATCTTGCCTGCGGCTTCCGGGCCGACGGCGATCTTGTTCATGTAGAACGCGTCGGTCGGGTCGTACATCGTGCCACGCTCAGCAGCCGCGATGACGGAGATGGCGTTCGGGCGACCTTCCGCCATGAGGCGAGTGCCGTCAACCGGATCGACTGCTAGATCCATGGCAGGACCGAGCCCGTTACCAACGTTCTCGCCGTTGAACAGCATCGGTGCCTCGTCCTTTTCACCTTCGCCGATGATGATCACGCCGTCCATGTTCACGGAGTTAATCATCTGGCGCATGGCGTCCACCGCTGCTCCATCACCCTCATTCTTCTTGCCGCGACCGACCCACCGGCCGGAAGCCAAGGCTGCCGCTTCGGTGACGCGGACAAGCTCCATGGCGAGGTTACGGTCCGGGGTTTCAGCGGTTTTAGACATCAGTTGTTGCCTCCTGGGGCATGGTAGGTGGAGATTATGGGCGGAAAGCCACGCAGACGCAGCTATTCTCCTCCCCATTGTGGCACTTTTAGGGTTTCGATATGTCCGGTTGACCACCTGATCGGGGGAGTCCGTGGCCGCAGGGGTGGTCCGTGACATACTGAAGCGCGTGGCTAAAGAGAAACCGCGCATTTTCCAAGACAGCCGTGACATATCGATCAATGTCGTGGTCATCGTTGTCCTCATGCTGCTTGCCGTTGGCTTTACAGGCATGTGCTCTTTCAATCCTGGCCGGCCGGAGAACGGGCCGGTACAGGAGGTGGATGGGCAGACGTTCCTGAGCATGGAGTCACGCGCTGTCGATTTTGCTGTGCGTTACCCGGATGTGCCGGAGGGCTGGGTGAATAACTCGGCTCGCCGCACCACGTTGAATGGCACCCCCGCGCCCGTCATGGGATGGGTCACTCCGCATGAGGGGTTCCTTCAGGTCACGCAGACGGGGGTTGATGAGGATACCGCGCTCAAGGGCATCGACGCTTCACCGCGCAGTCTCGCCCGCACCGAGGATGTCGCCGGGCATGAGGCGAAGGTGTATTCCTCCGACGACAGAGATGTGCGCGATGTGTGGTTTGTGGATTTGGGCGACGAGCGCATTCTCATCACCGGCGCCGCTGAAGCCGCGGAGTTCCGCGAGCTCATTGAAATGTTCGCCGCCGCGCAGCCACTGGCCAAATAGCTTATCGACGAACCCTACTCCCCGGGAACTTCTTCCTGGGCAGCTCTTTCTTGATCTTCCTTGGTCGCCTCCTTCTGCTGCTCCATGGCAGCTCCCCTCTGGGCAGCTCCCTCTTGGGAGCTGCCCAGAGCAGCTTCAACGCGTTCTTGAGCACCATTGAGCAGGACTTCGCAGCGCTTTGCGAGAGCTTCGCCGCGTTCCCAGTACTTGAGAGATTCGTCAAGGCTCATCTGGCCGAGTTCGAGGATCTTCACGGTCTCAATGAGCTGGTCGCGTGCCTGCTCGTAGGTGAGGGTTTCGGGGGCCGGGAAGGCATCGTCATTCGGGGCGCCTTGGCCGAAGGTGTTCTCTGTCATCGTGTGTTCCTTATCTAATCTGCAGTATCTAATCTGCAGTTGTTCTGCAGTTACTCTGCGGGTGTGGTGGACATGCCGGCGGCGGTGATGGAGCCATCCCCAACGCGGATGCGCAAGGGCGACCCCGGCGGGGCCTGGCTGATGCTGGTGACCACTTCTGGTTCGGAGCCATCGCGCGGCTGTACCTGCACCACGGCGTAGCCGCGTGCCAATGTCGCGGCCGGCCCCAGTGCGGAGACCTGGGCGCGCAACGAAC
>NZ_VXKH01000063.1 GCF_008693065.1 Corynebacterium tuscaniense
GCCCTGAAACTCAACAATCGACCGCGAAAGACCCTGGACTACGACACCCCAGCAGAACGCATGGCCGAACTACTAGGATTGACCGGAACCTAGGAAACGTTGCAACGAACGCTAGAATCCGCCGGGGATTCCTGGGGCTTTGCGGGTTGGTTAGTCGCGTATGGATTCCTAAACACATAAGCCACATAGTCAACACGTGACCTGCAGGTTTATCAGGCGATTTCAAACGCGACTAACCGGGGGCTTTATGGTGGAAGCCATGAACGCAGGGACAGATGCATCTGCAGGTGGTCAAGAGCCTGGTTTGCCCTCGGAGCAGGCAGGCGAGATGGTGCGGCTCCGGTTCGATATCGCATATGACGGGACGGAGTTTCACGGCTGGGCGCGCCAGAAACCAGCCGATGGTCAGGAGATTCGCACTGTCCAGGGGGTTCTCGAGGATGCGCTGAGCCTTGTTCTGCGCTATCCAGTTGAACTCACCGTTGCGGGGCGCACGGATGCTGGAGTGCATGCCACCGGGCAGGTCGCGCATGCGGATGTCCCCCGCGCGAGCCTGGAGCAGCGTTCGATTGAGGGGGATGCGGGGCGGTTGGTGCGTCGATTAGCAAAGTTGCTGGACCCTGATGTGCGGGTGCTCCGCGTGACGGAGGCCCCGGAAGGCTTTGACGCGCGTTTTTCGGCGCTGAGCCGCACGTACCGTTACCGCGTGACCACGGCGGAGCCGGGCGCGTTGCCGTTGCGCGTGCGCGATACTGCGGTGTGGCCGAAGAAGGTGGATCTTGATGCGGTGCAACAGGCCGCGACCACGTTGGTGGGCCTTCACGACTTCGCGGCGTTTTGTAAGCCGCGCCCACATGCGACGACGATCCGCGATGTCCACTCGTTTACCTGGGAGGACGTGTCCACGGATGAGGAACCGGAGATCTACGAGGCCACGGTCACGGCGGACGCTTTCTGCTGGCACATGGTGCGCGCGCTGGTGGCTAGCTGTCTCGACGTGGGTGCAGGGCAACAACCCGCTGACTGGGTTCAAGGCCTTTTGCTTATCGACGCCCGCTCCCCCCACATCCGCCTCGCCCCCGCCCGCGGCCTCACCTTGGCCCGCGTGGACTACCCAGCGGACGATGAATTGGCGGCGCGTGCTGTGGTGACCCGGGACCGTCGGGAAGCATCGGAGGTTGCCTCCCGCGCACCTGGTTCTGATAATTAGCGGTTTGACTATCGCCAGTTGTGGTTTCTAAAAGCCCAGGTCGCGCCACTGGTGCTGTTGCGATAATCAAACCGAGGCGCACGCGCGCGAACGCTGGGGCCTGCAAACAGTTGTGGCACCGCCTGGAGCACCCTAGACTTTGAGAGCAGTCGCGCGCCCGCACAGGGGTGGGTGCGCGTTGGGGGATGAAGACCACTAGGGGGGATGTGCCGGTGGGCACGGACAACAACAAACAATCGGGGGCGCAAAGGCTGCTTCCTACCACACGATCGCAGGTCTCTGGCCACCGTTTCATGCGGCGGCGTGTGGAACATGGCCTGATCTACGGAGACATCCGAATGATCCATGACCCGCTGGCGTCGCGGCGCCGATCAGCGATACTTGGAGTAATCGCTGTGGCGCTCATCGCTGCTGGATGTGGTTTATTTGCCTGGCTGCGCCCGAACCCGGACCCAGGAACCGCGGCGATCTTACGGGCGACGGATGGTGCGCTGTACGTCCGCGTCGGGGAGACCGTCCACCCGGTGACGAACCTGACCTCGGCTCGCCTCATCGCCGGTGTGCCGGAGGAACCACAGCGAATTGGTGATGAACGTTTGGCTGCCATGCCTCGTGGCGTGCCTGTCGGCCTGCCAACAGCACCAGCGATGTTTGCGCCAGCGGACAGCGAGGATGAGGTGTGGTCCGTATGTGTGGGTACCGGCCGCAATGTAAGAGGTATCACCGTCACAGCAGGTACTCCGGTGAAGGAGCTCAACGCTGGGCAAGGAATCGTTGCGCTTTATGGCGGCGAAGAGTGGCTCCTCACCACAGCCGGCCGGGCAAAACTGCCTGCTGCCAGTGATCCAGCTTCCCGGGTTCTGCGCCGTACGCTTGGGATTGACGCCTCGACACCACGGTGGGATGTCGGCGAGGCGGACGGTGTGCTCAACGCGATGGGGGAACTGCCCCCTGTCCGGTTGCCGAACCCGCTACCGGAGGTGCTGGAGACGGAGACAGAAGCGTGGATACTTACCCCTCACGGGGGTATCCAGCAGGTGACGCCCACGCAGCGGGAGGTGCTGGGGGAAGCTGGCGCGAAGGTGAGTAAAACCACTGCTTCAGCCATTGCCGCCTACCCGGACGCGAATCCGCCGATGCCACTGGACATCCCGGAGGAAGCACCACAGTGGCTGGAGCTTGGTGGCGCCGAGGTGTGTGCCACGGAGACCGGCCGTGTGGCTACGGCTGCACCCCACGATGCGGGTGGGGCAGTGGAGCTATCCGGGGATGCGCCCGCGGCGCGGTTCCGTGGCTTGGACGCCGGGGCTGTGGCCGTGGACACGGGTGCCGGCTATCACGTTATCTCCGCGCAAGGGCAACGCCATGAGGTAAGCAACCAGGAACTTTTGTCTGTCATCGGGGCAGCCCACACAGAAAATGTTCCGTGGGCGATTATCCGCCTGCTGCCCGCGGGCCCGGAGTTGAACCGGGAAGCCGCGCTGACCGCGACCTACTAAAAGCTGATGCCACCGCAGTGACCAGTAGGCCTGCCACCGTCAGGACACCCACGATGATGCCGGCCCGCAGGGGTGCTGGTGAATGGGCTTTCACCTCTGGGGTGAGTACCAGTGGATCGGTTTCCGAGTGCGCGGGGTTCGTGGCTCCCAGGAAGGTTAAAGTGTGCAACGGGTCCACGGCACCGCCGGACGGTTCAGCGGCTGCGGCGATGATGCCACGGATCCGTGCGGCGGAAGCATCCGGGTAGCGCTGCTTGAGCAAAGCGGCGGTTCCGCTCACCACTGGTGCGGCGAAACTGGTGCCCTCGAACGGTTTGACGGCACCGCGGTCAGCGGCAATGCCAGCCGCCCACACACCGGAACCAGGAGACAAGGCGATGGCGGGGCGCCCCGGGGCGGACAGGAGCAGGTGTTCTTTGGGGACGGGGAGTGAATAGTCCGTCAGGGTGTGGGAATCGGCGCGGGCACCGACGGCAAGCACCGTGGGAAAGTGGGCAGGAAAAACCATGGATCCGGGCGGGCAGTCCGGGTTGGCGTTGCCCGCGGCGGCGACGACGATCGCGCCCTCCTGTTCCGCGCGGTTCAATGCCGCGACCAGCCCCCGGGTATCCACGCGTGGTGCCACGGACGGTTCCAAGCACGACACGACGGATATGTTGATCACTTGCGCGCCTTCATCCAGGGCACTAAGGATGGCTTGGGACAGGGTTTCCACGGTTCCCGCGGCGGCGAATTCGGCAGCGTCTACCCCCGGCTCCCGTGGCGCACGGTAGTGCGCGGAGGATTGCCGAATGGCCAGGATTTCCGCGTCGGGGGCGATGCCTACTTGCGTTCCGGCGATGATGCCGGCGACGACGGTGCCGTGGACATCGCAGTCCAAAAACGGTTGCGGGTCATCCGGGGTGACAAAATCTGCACCGGGGACGAGCTGGTCAAGCTGGGGGTTTCTGGCCACTCCGGTGTCGATGACGGCGACTTTGACGCCGGCGCCGGTTGCTAATCGACGAAGCTCTGCCAGCTCCTCAGCGTCATAGGCCCCCTCGGGGCCATCCGCAGCAGGGGCGGCCACCGCACAGGCGATGTCCTGAGCCTGAGCCACAGCCGGCAGGTGGACGAGGCAGCCGAATAGCAGGGCAGACACACCTATGGCATGAGCAGTGCGTCGCATCCTCACAGCCCCCGGATCAGGTCGAAGATTCCGGTGAGATACACCGCCACGGGGATCACCCCGATGATGGCAGCGGCCTCAGCGCGCTCAATCCATACCAGGGTGGTGGGTTCCAGTTCGGGAATGCGCCGGGCCCAGACTGCGGCGGAGGCGCAGGAGATGGTGAGGAGGATGGTGAGGGCGATGAGGGTGGGATGGGGAGCGTCGATAAGCGACACGGTGAGAATGGCACTGCCTGCAGCAACAGCGGCGGTGAGGCCGAGACTGAGTCGCGGTGCGCTGGAGTGATGGCGGGAGGCGTGGACGAGGAGCGCGCCGGCAAGCGTGATACCGAGTGCACAGACCCATGCGGTGGTGGCGAAGGCGAGCAGGATGAGTGCGGGCACCGTGCAGACGGCAACGCCGATGCTGATGCCGTCGGCGACGTGACGTGCCACCTGCGTGCGTTGGTCCACATCCTCCTGGTAATCGTCCGCGATGGAGAACTCTTGGCCCGCGGTAGGGACACGTGGAATGCGCAGGCCAGCAGCTCGGGTGGCAGCGGCGGGTGTGCCCATCACTGCGGCGAGCCCCGCAAGAATGATGAGCGCGGCGGGAGCATACGGCGATGGCAACCAGGCACCCAGCGAACCAGCAGCCACCAGGCAACTGGCAGTGACCAGGCCGGCACCGCAGCGAGGGCTGACAAGCCGCAACGCAGAACCACCGGTAAGTAGAACACACGTGACAGCAATGGCGGACAGCGCTCCAAGCGCCACGGCAGGTGAGAGCGGATGCAGCGACGCGGGCCCGCTGCTTAAGTCAGCGACCCACGCACCACAGCCCAGCCCCGCGACGGTGGCGGCGATGGGAAACAGCACTCGGGAGCGCGCCACGATGGCCACTGTGAGTAGTAGCAATGCTGTGATCCCGGCACCAGCAAACTGGTTGATGAACGTGCCTACCAACAACCCAGCGCCCACCGCACCCGTCAACGAAAAAAGCAGGTCAATGCCGCCACGTGGCGTGGATCGTGCGGAGTCAGCGGCGAGCGATTCAGCAGCATCGCGCACGACTGGAGGGACAACCGGTTCATGCGGGCGCAGCGTGAGAACCACGCCGTCGCGCAGCCGCATGTGCATCAGCGCTGTGTGCGGATCAAGCGGGGCACCCGCCGCTGTGCTGAATTCCCACGGACGATTGATCTGTGGCAGATCAATGAGCCGGGCGATCTCCGGCAAAATGTCGCTGAATGAGGATGACGTGGGTACGGAAAGATCAATTGACCGCGCAAACTCATTCGCATTTGCGCGGATAGATACGCGCACTACCTGCGATGTTGATGTTGTTGGCTGCAGCGACGGTGCAGTCATATAAATCCCCCCTGTTACTGTTCGTGCCGGCGCACCCCCGTGCGCGCAGGCACGAAACCCAAAAACCTACAAACCAGTGGCCCAAATGTACATCACACCGGGGACACGCGCACCGAGGTAGAAAAATTTTTGGTTGAAGCACTGGCATTTTCGCCAGAGGTGTGGTCTTCTAGTTCTCAGAAGATCCGGGGGGATCTTTTTCGCAAGGGGGAACTTTATGCTTGGGCTTGACAGTGATCCAGTCCGCGTTGTGCAAGCGGGGGAGCAGGCAGAATACGCACTTGATGCTGCGCCACCGATGCCTACGGGGAAGCTCGACGCGGAAGCCGTGCCACTCGCGGTGCGGCGGCCACCGGAGCCGCTGATGAAGGTGATCATGCCTATCGTCATGGTTGCGGCGATTGGCGCGATGGTGGTCATCATGGCGCTGTCCGGTCGTGGCGTAAGCCCGATGATGATGGTGTTTCCCCTCATGATGGTCATGGGTCTTTTGACCATGCTTAATCCACCGGAGAAAGCGGGGGATATTGATGAGTCGCGCCGGGTGTACCTGCGCCACCTGGACGCGTTAGCCGCGCGTGCGCGGGAGAACGGTGCGCAGCAACGCGAGCACGTCGAGTACTTTCATCCTCATCCGAAAGCACTTGTCAATGGGGTTCCGGCGGAGCGTGTGTGGGAGCGCAGCCAGGATCATCCGCGTTCGCTGGAAGTGCGGGTGGGCACGGGGATGACGCGGATGAGTACTCCTATTGATGTCCCAGATCCCGGCTCACCCGAAGACCTTGATCCGGTGTGTGCGGTGAGTTTGCGGCGCACGATCGCGGCAGTCAGTGTTGTCCCGCAGGTGCCGGTTGTGGTGCAGCTTGAGGCCTTTCCCGCGGTAACGTTGACTGGGCCGGATGCGAGGAATGTGGCGCGGTCCATCATCACACAGTTGGCATTTTTCCATGGGCCAGAGTTGGTGGGACTGCACATCACGGCGGAGGGCTGTGAGTGGGCAAAGTGGCTGCCACACACCAAAGATCCGGAGTCCGCGGAGTTCACTGTAGCCGTGGTGGAGGCGGGGTCGCCGGAGGCAATTGCGGCATCACACAACTGCGTTATCGCAGTTCATGATGGGGAGACCTCGCTCATCCAGGACGATGCGCTGCACCTTGTGTGTGATGGTGAGCTGCACGCGCTCACGGCTGCTGGCAAAGAAAAGCTCGGGCTTATCGACGATTTTCCGAACCCCGCCGCCGAATTCATTGCTCGCAACCTTGCTTTCTATCGGCGACCCGACTCCACCACCGGCAGTGGGAGCGGCGACCTGATGGAGTTGCTCGGCTTGGAGGATGTGGAATCCCTCACGCCGACGACAATGTGGCCGGGCCGGGAAGGGACGCGACTGAAACTCATGGTGCCCATCGGCACTGAAGGTCCTGGGAAGAGTGGTGCACCGGTCTATCTTGACTTGAAGGAGTCTGCTCATGGCGGGATGGGGCCGCATGGGTTGTGCATTGGAGCGACGGGCTCCGGCAAATCGGAACTCTTAAGAAGCCTTGTTGCAGCACTGGCGGCCACGCATTCACCGAATGAGTTGAATTTTGTCCTCGTGGATTTCAAAGGTGGTGCCACGTTCTTGGGGTGTGAGGGGCTGCCGCACACCTCCGCTGTGATCACCAACCTCGAGGATGAGGCGGTGCTGGTGGAGCGCATGTTTGATGCGATCTCTGGTGAGATGAATCGGCGTCAGGAGCTACTGCGCGCGGCCGGTAACTTTGCTAATGCTAGTGACTACAACGCCGCGCGCAAGGGTGCGCGCCCTGACCTGGAACCACTGCCGGCGCTGCTCATCGTGGTGGATGAGTTCTCTGAACTGCTGGGGCAGCATCCGGATTTCGCGGAGTTGTTTGTTGCGGTGGGCCGGTTGGGCCGTTCCCTAGGTGTGCATCTTCTGCTCGCTTCGCAGCGCCTTGAGGAAGGGAAGCTGCGGGGACTTGATTCACACCTGTCCTACCGGATTGGTTTGCGCACGTTCTCTGCGGCGGAATCACGCCAGGTGCTGGGGGTTCCGGATGCGTACGAGCTGCCGGCAGACCCCGGTTCCGGCTATCTCAAAACTGCGTCGAGTGAGGTCACGCGATTCAAAGCTGCTTACGTCTCTGGCCCACTGATGCGACGTATAAATAGCGTCGCGGCACCGACGGGTGTGCGGGTTTTCACCGGGTGGGAGGCAGATGTAGCTCCGGAAATGTCCGCAGATACTTCGACAACGCTGCTCGATGCGGTTGTCAGCGCTGCCCGGGCCGCCGCTGATCTGCGCGGGGAGCAGGCACGGAAAATCTGGCTGCCACCATTGCCGCCGCGGGTGAATCTACCTGATGTGTGCGAACCGGCGGGGGAGCTTGCGGCGAGCATTGGGCTTGTGGATGACCCCTACCGCCAACGCCAAGACCCCTTCACCTGTGATCTCAGTGCAGCCGGTGGTCACGTGGCCATCGCGGGTGGCCCGCAGACCGGTAAGTCGATGGCGGTGCGCACCCTAGTCACTGCGATGGCAGCCACGCACACCACGAGACAGATCGGCTTCTACATCATCGACGCTGGTAGGGGCGAACACGAAGCGCTTGAAGCACTGCCCCATGTCGCCGGCGTGGCTGAACGCACCGATGAGGAAAGAGTCCGCCGGATCATCGATGAGGTGGAAGGTTTCATTGACAATCCTCGCTCGGATAACCCGAGCACGGACAACTCGCCTGCCCACACCGTTTTAGTCATCGACGGTTGGCATTCGCTCACTGCGCCCGATTCCAAGCTGGAAGACCTCCGTGATGCTCTAGCGCGCATCGCTTCAGACGGTCCCGCCGCCGGCGTTCACCTCGTGCTCACCACTCAGCGGTGGAACGCGATCCGCCCGAATGTGCGCGACCTGGTGGGCACACGCTTTGAGTTCAAGCTCACCGAGCCGATGGATTCTGTCATCGACCGCAAGGCACAAGAAAAACTTCCAACCTTGTCCGGCCGCGGCATCACCCCGCAGGGACAAAGCATGCTCGTCGCGTTCACCTCAAAAGAAGACATCGCGCATGTTGCAGCGCAGTCCGCGGACCAGGCCTCTGTGCCAAGGTTGAAGGTGTTGCCGAGGTTCGTGCGGTTCGGGGAGACATCGGGAAGCATTCTGCTCGGACGTGGCGGACGCGATCTTGGCCCGATCAACCTGGACGCGCAGCACCTCGTGGCTATTGGTGAAGCGGGTTGTGGCAAGTCAACGCTCATTGAGACGGTCTTTGTGCAGGTCGCGGCACTCCCGCGGGAGAGCGCGCGCATCGTGCTGCTTGATCCGCGTCGCGCGCACCTGGTTCACGCGCAGCACACGATGGTCGCGGCATACGGCAGTTCCACCGACGCGATGCGCACTGCGATCGCGG
>NZ_VXKH01000064.1 GCF_008693065.1 Corynebacterium tuscaniense
TGGGCGGCGAGCAGCATCGCGTGGCGCAGAACAATGCGCGCTACCTCACCCAGCGTCGGCTCCTCCGGCACGGGCTCTCCGCGAAGCTGTGCGGCGAGCTGCGCAAACAACCATGGGCGGCCGAGGCAGCCACGGCCAACGACCACCCCGTCGCACCCGGTCTGATCCATCATCGCCTGCGCGTCACCGGGGGCAAAGATATCGCCATTGCCTAAAACCGGAATGCCGTGGCCATCCATGTGCTTCACCAGGCGGGCGATCTCATTCCAATCCGCCTGCCCGGAGTAGCGCTGCGCCGCGGTGCGTGCGTGCAGGGTGACAGCGGCGGCGCCTTCTTCGGCGGCGATGCGGCCAGCGTCGAGATGCGTATGGTGCTCATCATCGATGCCCACGCGGAACTTCACAGTCACCGGAATACCAGACCCCTCCGCCGCGCGCACAGCCGCCGACACGATGTTGCGGTACAGCTCGCGCTTATAGGGAATCGCCGAACCCCCACCCTTGCGCGTCACCTTCGGCACCGGGCAGCCAAAGTTCATGTCCACGTGATCGGCCATGTCCTGAGCCGCGATCCTTCGCACTGCCTCATAGGTATATTTCGGATCCACCGTGTACAGCTGCATGGAGCGTGGTGACTCTTCCGGCGCAAACGTGGTCATGTGCAGCGTTTTCTCATTGCCCTCCACCAGTGCACGGGCCGTAATCATCTCGCACACATACAGGCCCGACACACTACCGACGAGCTCTTGCTCAATCTCGCGGCATAGAACGCGAAACGGCATGTTGGTGACCCCCGCCATCGGCGCAAGGATGACGGGGGAGGCGACATCGAGGTCACCGATGGTCAGTGTTTGGCGGTTGCCAGGAAGGGTCATTGTCACGGCAGCCATTGTTCCTTGTGCTGGTGGGGTACACAAACCACACCGGAAATATTCACCCGCAAAACCTTTTTCACTATTGGGTGGGGCAAGTGGTGGCGAGGAAGTGTCACGTACGCCACAATAGGAAGAAATCGTTGTGACTACCCCAAACATTTAAGGAGAGACGATGAGCGATCGCATTGACAGTGCCCAACTGCGTGACAAGGTGATGACCGCGGAAGAGGCCGCGCAGTTTGTCAACCACGGCGACAAGGTTGGTATTTCCGGGTTCACCGGCGCCGGCTACCCGAAGGCCCTGCCGGGCGCGATCGCCGAAAAGGCGAAGGCAGCCCACGAAAAGGGCCAGGATTTCAGCATTGACCTGTTTACCGGTGCATCCACTGCCCCAGAGTGTGACGGTGTTCTGGCTGAGGCTAACGCCCTGCGCTACCGCATGCCGTACCAGTCCGACCCGACCATGCGTAACAAAATCAACGCTGGTGAGATGAAGTTCCAGGACATCCACCTCTCCCACTCCGGCATGATGGTGGAAGAGGGCTTCTTCGGTGACGTGGACCTCGCCATCGTCGAGGCTGTGCGTATCACCGCTGAGGGCAACATTGTGCCGTCCTCCTCGGTGGGTAACTCTGTAGAGTTCCTCAACGCTGCAAAGAAGATCATCATCGAGGTCAACGAGTGGCAGTCCGAAGATCTGGAAGGCATGCACGACATCTGGCTGGTGCCATCGCTGCCGAACCGCATCCCCATCCCGATTACCA
Organism: Corynebacterium tuscaniense; assembly: GCF_008693065.1. Classification (GTDB taxonomy): domain Bacteria; phylum Actinomycetota; class Actinomycetes; order Mycobacteriales; family Mycobacteriaceae; genus Corynebacterium; species Corynebacterium tuscaniense. The sequence goes on from NZ_VXKH01000064.1 coordinate 1,640, forward strand.
AGTGCGGCGACCGTATTGGTACCACCTACATTGAGATCGACCCGGAGAAGGTCGTCGCTGTAGTAAAGACCAATGCCCCGGACCGCAACGCACCGTTCAAAGCACCGGACGAGATCTCCGAGCAGATCGCAGGCAACTTCCTCGACTTCCTGGAAAACGAAGTGAAGGCAGGTCGCCTCACCTACGACGGCTACGTGATGCAGTCCGGCGTGGGCAACGTCCCCAACGCCGTGATGGCTGGGCTTATGGATTCCAAGTTTGAAAACATCCAGGCCTACACCGAGGTCATCCAAGACGGCATGGTCGACCTCATTGACGCTGGCAAGATGACCGTCGCCTCCGCGACTTCCTTCTCCCTGTCCCCTGAGTACGCGGAGAAGATGAACAACGAGGCAGCACGCTACCGCGAGTCCATCGTCCTGCGCCCGCAGTCCATCTCCAACCACCCGGAGGTCATCCGTCGCACGGGCCTGATCGCCTCCAACGGCATGATCGAGGCGGATATTTACGGCAACGCCAACTCCACCCACATCAACGGCTCCCGTCTGATGAACGCTTTGGGCGGCTCCGGTGACTTCACCCGTAACGCCTACATCTCCTCTTTCATCTCCCCGTCGGAGGCGAAGGGTGGCGCTATTTCCGCGATCGTCCCGTTTGTGTCCCACGTGGACCACACCGAGCATGACGCAATGGTCTTCATCACCGAGTACGGTGTGGCAGACCTGCGTGGCTTGGCACCGCGTGACCGCGTGGCCAAGATGATCTCCATCGCCCACCCGTCCTACCGTCCACTGCTGGAGGAGTACGTCGAGCGCGCCGCTAAGTGCAAGTACCAGTCCACCCCGCACGACCTGCGTCACGCTTTCGATTTCCACCTGCGTATGGAGGAAACCGGCTCCATGAAGTAGCCCAATTGGCGGCCCGGGCCCACCAACGTCTAGCATGGGTGGGCACGGGCCTTTAGCTCAGCTGGTAGAGCTACGGACTTTTAATCCGCAGGTCGCGGGTTCGAGCCCCGCAGGGCCCACGCACAAACACCCCACGCCACTCGGCGCGGGGTGTTTCTGCTTGTGTGGGGCAAAGAACAGGAATGGGCGTAGTGTTGCGATTATGGCTGCGAACCTTGAGAAACCCTGGCTGAAGTACTACCCCGAGTGGACCGCCCACTCTCTTGAATACGGGGATGAAACTCTCGACGACATCTACGAGGCCAACCTGGCCAAAAACCATGCCCTGCCCGCCACGCGCTTCTTTGGCAAGGGGCAGACCTACGGAGAGCTTGATGCCCAGGTGCGTGCAGCAGCTGCCGGTCTGCAGAAGCTCGGCGTAGCAAAAGGGGATCGGGTGGCTATCTTGCTGCCGAACTGCCCTCAGCACGTCGCAGCCTTCTTCGCGGTGCAGAAACTTGGTGCAGTGGTGGTGGAACACAACCCGCTCTACACCGTCAACGAGCTGCGCCCCCAGTTCATTGACCACGGTGCCAAAGTGGCCATCGTGTGGGACAAAATCGCCGATATGGTGCAAAAGCTCAAAAAAGACACTGCGCTGGGCGCCGTCATCAGCGTGGATATGACGAAGGCGATGCCTGCCTTCAAACGTCTTGCGCTGCGCTTGCCTATCAAGAAAGTCAAGGATGCTCGCGCCGCACTCACCGGCCCCTCTGCCGGCACGCTGTCGTGGGAGAACCTGGTGGGGGTGGGTACGGGGGAGGCGCTGGGGACGCGGACAAGCAATGCCGATGACCCCGCACTCATCCTGTACACATCGGGCACGACGGGAGCTCCGAAGGGCGCGGTGCTCACGCACCGTAACCTGCTGGCCAACCCGCAGCAAGGTGTGGCGTGGGTGAAAGACCTGCAGAAACCCGGGCAACGGATGCTGGCTACACTGCCGTTCTTCCATGCGTACGGCCTGACATTCTCGCTCACGCTTACCGTGCTCATTGGCTCCGAGCTCATTCTGCTGCCCGCGCCGCAGATGGAGCTGATCATGAGCGAAATGAAAAAGAAAAATCCGCCCACTTTCGTGCCCGGCGTGCCCACTGTATTTGAGCGCATCGTCGAAACCGCCAAGGAAGAGGGGGTGGACCTGTCCGCCGTTCAGACCGGTTTCTCCGGCGCCTCCTCCCTCCCTGCGGAGGTCATCGAGGGCTGGGAGGAGCTCACCGGTGGCCGCCTCGTGGAGGGGTACGGGTTAACGGAGACCTCGCCGATCCTCATCGGCAACCCTGCTACCGACGACCGCCGTCCCGGCTACATCGGCATTCCTTTCCCGGATACGGAGATCCGCATTGCTAATCCGGAGAACCTCGATGAGGACATGCCCTATGGCGAGCCCGGCGAGATCCTGGCCAAGGGTCCGCAGGTCTTCGGCGGCTACCTGAACAACCCCGAAGCCACGGAAAAGGCCTTCCACGATGGTTGGTTCCGCACCGGCGACATGGGTGTGATGGAGGAAGACGGGTTTGTGAAGCTGGTCAGTCGCATCAAGGAGCTCATCATCACCGGTGGCTTCAACGTATACCCCGCAGAGGTGGAGGAGACGCTGCGCCGCCACCCGGACATCGTGGAGGTTGCGGTGGTCGGTCGCCCGCGCGAGGACGGTTCGGAGGATGTCGTCGCATGCGTGGTACTCGGCGAGGGCGCGGTGCTCGACCCGGAGGGCTTGAAGGACTTCGCACGCGAGAATCTCACCCGCTACAAGGTGCCGCGCACGTTCTACCATTTCGAAAGTCTGCCGTCAGATCAGCTGGGCAAGACCCGTCGCCGCGAAGTGCGCGACGCATTGCTCGCCCGACTCGAGAAGAATTAACGCATGGTCGCGTTTGCTATCTGCGCCCTCGCAGGCTTATCGACGGCCCTCGGCGGCCTCATCGTCGCCCTCCAACGCCACCCCAGCGAACGCTTCTTGGCGGCAGCCCTCGGTTTCTCTGCCGGGGTGATGTTGTACATCTCCCTGGTTGAGCTGCTGCCCGAGGGCGTGGATGGGCTGGAAGAAGCTGGGGTAGCAGGGGCGGCGATGTGGGGTCCCGTGGCATTCTTCGCAGGGGTACTACTCATCGCGGTGATCGACCGCTTCGTGCCCGAAGACATTAACCCGCATGAGGAGCCCAGGACGGCCGGCAGCATACGCATGCGGAAAGTGGGGGTGATGACGGCCCTGGCCATCGCCATCCACAACTTCCCCGAAGGTTTTGCCACCTTCTTCGTGGCGTTGCAGGATGTGTCGTTGGCGTTGCCGCTGGCGTTCGCCATTGCGATCCACAACATTCCCGAAGGCATTGCCGTTGCCGTGCCGCTGCGCGAGGCAACGGGTAAGAAATGGGCAGCCGCCGGCTGGGCCGCCCTGTCCGGTCTGGCGGAGCCCGTCGGAGCCATCATCGGCTATATCTTCTTAAAGCCATTCCTCGGCCCCGCGTCCTTGGGCGTCACCTTCGCCGTCATTGCCGGGATCATGGTTTTTGTCAGCCTGGACAAGCTGCTGCCCACCGCGATTGCCACCGGCCGCCACCACGCCGCTGTGTACGGAGTCGTCGGGGGAATGGCCGTTATGGCCGTGAGCCTAGTTTTGCTCGCCTAAAATTCGGGCAGGGGAATCACATGACTCGTGCTCACCCGCAGCTTTCCCCATTCGGCTTTTGCTTCACGACGCTCGAACCCGGCTCCCTCTCCTCCCACCGCACTGCCTACATCGACGAGTCCGCGCTCTGCGCCACGGAATGCGGGCGGAGGCAGCAGCGCTTGAACCGGACGCGCGCGAAATCCTCCAGCCCATCCGCGCGGCACGCCCTCGGCCGCACGTCGACTCTGACACGTGTGAAACCCCGCCAGCCGATGCTCAACGTGGTCTCCGCGGGGCACGACCTGTCGACCCCACCTATGCTTACGGTATGCAACTAATCCGACTAATTCTCAACATCATCTGGGTTGTTACCGCTGGCCTGTGGCTCTTCCTGGGATACGTCCTGGCGGGCGTGGTCGCATGCCTACTGATCGTCACCATTCCGTTCGGACTCGCCTCCTTCCGCATCGCCGGCTACGTGCTGTGGCCGTTCGGACGTGAAGTTGTGGACACCGGTAGAGGTGGGGGACTGGGCCTCATCGGCAACGTCATCTGGTTCATCATCGCAGGCCTCTGGCTTGCCGTCGGGCACATCGTGACGGCGGCTGCGCAGGCAATCACCATCATTGGTTTGCCTTTGGCGTGGGCTAACCTGAAACTCATCCCCGTAACCTGCTTCCCCTTTGGCAAGACCGTGGTGGATTCGCGCGACGCGAGCCATTTCCCGGCGCCCACTAATTTCAGGTTTTGATCGATTAACCAGCCCATTTGGTGCTGCGCCTGCGCCGGGCTTATGATAGGCGAGCTGTCTAGCGCCCCCATCGTCTAGAGGCCTAGGACTCCGCCCTTTCACGGCGGCAACACGGGTTCGAATCCCGTTGGGGGTACCAAGGCCCTGTGGCGCAGTTGGTTAGCGCGCCGCCCTGTCACGGCGGAGGTCGCGGGTTCAAGTCCCGTCAGGGTCGCAGCGGAAGGTCCGAGCGTTTGGCTCGGGCCTTAACTTTTTTCGTTGTGTCGGGAACCGGGCTGTTTGTGCACGTCATCTGGCTACGTGGCGTGTTCTGGAGCGCGGGGCCTGTGGATGGATTTTCGGGTTATCCACAGGCTTTTCGGCCCCTTTTCGCGCGTTTTTGGTTTTCGGTTTAGTGTGCGTGGCATGAATCCTTTTGCAGCACTAGTGGCGGGTTTAACCAACCCGATGGAGTCCTTGGCATCCTTTGATGCCCAGGTCCTCCGCGATACCGGCTGCAGCCCTGCCCGTATTCGCGAATGGGCGAAAGTTCACACGGTCTACTACGGGAAAACGAAGTTCACCCGTAAACAAGCAAACGCGATCAAGGTAGCTCGCTCGACTCAGAAGTCCTTGGATCAGCTTGCCTACATCGAGGGACAGTTAGCACCTATCGCTGACCCTGCTGAGAAGTGGCGGTTACGTTTGGCGTTGTTGTCGGTTCCGGGTGACTATAAAACGCTTCAGCGTCGGGCGAAGACCATCGTCCCGGAGGTGGATAAGCCTGCCCCGGAACCGGCGGTGGGGTTTGGGCGCTCACGTAAAAAGAGGCGCCCTATCATCATCACGGCTAGAGAAGAAGACGCAGCAGCTATCGAGTTCGCCTCACGCCAGGGCCTCGGGGATGGCCCTGCAGGCCCCCAGATGTACGAGAACTTAATGACCATCCTGGGTCTTCGCCCTGATGCTCAAGGTGAAGGGGATGCCGCCCCAGCTCGAGTTGCTCCGGCTGTTCCCCGCCCCTTAATCCTGATCCCCCTAGAAGACCACATCACCATTGTGGGCGGTGACGGGGATGACACCATCTTGGGGTTGACTGATGGCACCACCATGACTGGAGCTGAGTATTTGGCTCAGAATTATGGGGATGAGTTGGAGGTGGCGGTGTTCCACCCGCAGGCAGGTGCGGTGAACCTGTATGACACTCAACGCTTCGCGAACCGGAAACAGCGTGACCTAGCACGGGCTTTGTCACCAATCTGCCCGGTACCGGGGTGCCGGCATGCGGCTGATAACTGTCAGGTCCACCACATCAAAGCATGGTCGAGGGGTGGGCATACGAACATGAATAACCTGGCGATGCTGTGTCGCTATCACAACCGCACCAATGATGATGACCCCGCACATGCCCACCGGGGCTGGGTGGAGAATATCAGGGGTGTACCAACCTGGCGCTCACCCCGGGGACACCTCGTGGCCAACACCACCCACCCCTACGGAGCCATGACACTGCTCTACGGAAGGTAACCAATATCTTCGTTCATCTAATAGCCGGCAACAACCGGCTACGAAGTGTGCCACAAAATGCCCGTGTGGTGCTGGTTTGTGTAGTTTTAAACACTCTGTGTAAGGTATCAATTCGTGCAAGACGCAGGATAAAATCTCCGCTCGAGCATGACAAGTACATAAGGCCCTGTGGCGCAGTTGGTTAGCGCGCCGCCCTGTCACGGCGGAGGTCGCGGGTTCAAGTCCCGTCAGGGTCGCTGAACTGCTTTTAGCGGTTCCGGCCAGATAGCTCAGTTGGTAGAGCACACGCCTGAAAAGTGTGGGGTCGCCAGTTCGATCCTGGCTCTGGCCACATTTTAACCCCGCGTCATCGGCGCGGGGTTTTCCGTACGCTCGGGTGCCCCCTAAGTTCTAGGGATCGTTGCAACACTGATTGGAAAGTTGGTGTTGGTTGTGTCTGGTTCGCGTTGGGATCCGAGTGGTGATGAGGTTGTTCGGTTTCACCGGTTGGTCGTTGTTGAGGGGCTGTCGGTTCGTGCTGCTGGGCTGCGGCTTGGGTGGTCGTTATCGACGGCGTATCGGATAGCGCATCGTGACAGTTTGCCGCTTCGGGCGCGTTCTCCGCTGACTCAGGCTGACAGGGATGCCATTGCCGGTTTGTTTGCTCAAGGGTTAATGCCGATGGACATTGCTCGTGCTGTTGGGCTTGATCCGTCTGCGGTGTACCGAGTGGGCGTGGCTGTTGGTGCGTGGCGTAAACCAAGTGGCAATCGGCGGGCGGTGGCGACAACGCGCAGGGTGGAGTATCTGAAGTTGCGAGTATGCGGCATGGACCGCAATAGTGCCGCTGATGCGTGTGGCATGAGTCGGCGCACTGCTTTAGACGTTGATAAAGGCGTGGTCAAGGGGAGTCATCGGCGGGTGGTGTTTGTTCCTGATGGGGACCTGACCCCCGTTAGGTAGACACCTGATATCCAGCCCAGTTGAGAGTGTCCGATTTTTTGTGTGCGGGGTTTGGTTTACAAGTAGTCCGCGAATCGGTCGGGGTATGCCACGGATAGTTGGTTGATGGCTTGTTTCCAGCCGTTGGCTTTCGCTCCTTCAATATAGC
>NZ_VXKH01000065.1 GCF_008693065.1 Corynebacterium tuscaniense
TGCCGCCGGCTGAGCACGCGCCTCGTCCGCCGAAAGCGCAGCCTGAGCCACCGGTGACGGCCCAGTTCACCCCGCCAGAGGGCTACGAACACCCCGCCGGCCCAGAGCCTGCAACCCCAACTCCCCCAGCGTGGGACCCGCTGGGCGCGGCGCCAGGGCTATGGCACCTGCCAGATCCTGAACCAGCACCGGACCCCGCCGTGGAACCGGAGTCAAGAAAGAAGAAAGGCTCGCGCCTGTGGCTGTGGATTCCTCTGGCGCTGATCATTGCAACACCTGTCGTGTTTGCCCCTGGTGTCGCCGACCGCATCGGCGAAGTGCATCTGACATACGAGGATGCGGGGTCCATCCCCGACGTCAACAACCTCGTCGGAGAACTGCGCGTTGATCTCTCGGACTTGGCGCCACTCAAGGAGCCGAAGACCGTCAACTTCAACAACGGCATCGGCGAGATCAACATCATCCTGCCCAGCAACGTTCCGGTTGAGGTGCACTGCCAGGCCACCATCGGCGAAACCACCTGCCCCACAGGAAAGCAAAACGCGGACAAGGACGGCGAGCTGCTCACAATTAATGTGGAGCACCGCATCGGGTCCGTGTCCGCGCAGTTTGCCGAGTAAGCCTCCCAGGTTTACTCCCACTCGATGGTTCCCGGTGGCTTGGACGTAATGTCCAGGACCACGCGGTTGACGTCCTCTACCTCGTTGGTGATGCGGGTGGAGATCGTCTCCAGCACCTCGTACGGCACGCGCACCCAGTCGGCGGTCATCGCGTCTTCGGAAGCGACTGGGCGCAGCACGATCGGATGGCCATAGGTGCGGCCATCACCCTGGACGCCGACGGAGCGGACGTCCGCGAGTAGGACCACCGGGCACTGCCAAATCTGATCATCCAGGCCGGCGCGGGTCAGTTCCTCGCGGGCAATAGCGTCGGCCTTGCGCAAGGTTTCCAAGCGCTCCGAAGTGACCTCGCCGACAATGCGGATGCCCAGGCCTGGGCCCGGGAACGGCTGGCGGTTCACAATGACCTCCGGCAGACCCAGTTCCCGGCCGACTGCACGGACCTCATCCTTAAACAGAAGACGCAGCGGCTCAACGAGCTCAAACTCCACATCATCCGGCAGGCCACCCACGTTGTGGTGGCTCTTGATGTTCGCGGTTCCTGTGCCACCACCGGATTCCACAACGTCCGGGTATAGGGTGCCCTGGACGAGGAAGCCAACGTCCTCGCCCTCCAGCACGGAAGCCACTGCGCGCTCGAAGGAACGGATGAACTCCGCACCAATCGCCTTGCGCTTCGCCTCCGGCTCGGTCACGCCGGCGAGTTTGCCCAGGAAGGCGTCGCGCTCATCCACTGTCACCAGCTTCGCGCCGGTGGCAGCTACGAAGTCCTTCTCCACCTGCTCGCGCTCGCCCTGACGAAGCAGACCGTGGTCCACGAACACGCAGGTCAGGCGGTCGCCGATAGCGCGCTGCACGAGCGCCGCCGCCACGGCGGAGTCCACGCCACCAGACAGGCCACAGATGGCGTGGCCGTCGGGGCCGATTTGGGCCGAGACTGCGTCGATAAGCTGCTCTGCAATATTCGACGCGGTCCAGGTCTGCTCGAGCCCCGCGATCTCCGTGAGGAAGCGAGTGAGCACCTGCTGACCGTGCGGCGAGTGCATAACCTCCGGGTGGTACTGCACACCCGCCATGCGCTGCTCCGCGTTCTCGAAGGCCGCGACCGGCGCACCCTCCGAAGAAGCAGTGACCTCGAAGCCTTCCGGCGCCTGCGTCACGGAATCACCGTGGCTCATCCACACAGAGTGCTGCTCCGCCAAACCGGCGTGGAGCACGCCACCACACACATCCATCTTCGTGCGGCCGTACTCGCGCGAACCGGTCTTGGCCACAGTGCCACCCAGCGCCTGAGTCATCACCTGGAAGCCGTAACAAATGCCAAACGTGGGCAAACCAAGCTCGAAAATCGCCGGGTCAAGCTTCGGCGCACCATCCTCATACACGGACGACGGGCCACCAGACAGCACGAGCGCAACCGGATCCTTAGCTTTCAATTCTTCCGCCGTGATCGTGTGCGGCACGACCTCAGAATAGATACGCGCTTCACGCACTCGACGGGCAATGAGCTGCGCATACTGCGCGCCGAAATCCACAACAAGAACAGGGCGCGGATGTGCATTAGCTGTTGGAGAGGTAGTCACGGATTCAAAGTTTAACTCATGGCCTACATAGACTGAACCGCCATGACCGCTTCAACTCCGACCTCACCGCTTGGTGTTGCGTGCATCATCGGCTCGTGCATTTCGCTGCAGCTTGGGGCCGCGTTGGCGGTTGAACTGTTTCCGCACGCGGGCAGTTGGGCCACGGCGTCTTTGCGTCTGCTGCTCGCTGCCGTGATTCTTCTTGTGGCTAGTCGCCCTCGTTTCTGGGAGTGGCATGCGCAGCAGTGGCGCGCCGTGATTACGTTTGGGCTGACGATGGGGTTTATGAACGGCTCTTTCTACACCGCGCTCGAACGGATCCCGCTGGGTACCGCGGTGACCATCGAGTTCTTGGGGCCGTTGACCCTCGCTGCCCTGTTGTCGCGTTCTGTGCGTGATGCGGTGTGCGTGGCCCTTGCGCTTTCCGGCATGCTGCTGCTGGGCATCAACTCCTACAACGGCTATCCACTCGACCCGGTTGGCGTTGCGTTCACGCTGGCAGCGGGCATGTTCTGGGCCTTGTATATCCTTGCTTCCAAACGCGCGGGCAGTTCGGTGCCCGGCCAGGGTGGCCTCGCGGTTGCGCTGTTCATCGGCGGCATGGCCCTCATGCCGCTCGGCTGGCAAGGTTCACTCACGATCATGGCGGACACCCGCCTCTTCGGCATAGCGTTAGGCACCGCCGTTCTCGCGTCGCTCGTTCCGTACTCGCTGGAGCTTATTGCTTTACGACGCCTCACCCCCAACACCTTCGCCATCCTCCTTTCCCTCGAACCCGCCATCGCCGCGTTCTTCGGCTGGCTGCTGCTGTCGGAACACATCTCGGGGCTGAAGTTCACGGCGATCCTGCTGGTGATCACTGCTGCGATGATCCAGGCGATGCAGGGCCGTGGGCAGGGACGCGGCAAGAAAAGACCTCAACCCGTATAGAGTGATGCCTATGTCCCTAAACGACCTGTCTACCTCGACCCAGAACTACCTGAAGGTGATCTGGAGTCTCACGGAATGGTCGTCCGAACCTGTTACGGCGACGTCGATCTCCCGGCAGACGGGTTTGCGCATGTCATCGGTGTCTGATGCGATGCGCAAACTGAGCTCCCAGGGATTGATTGTCCACGCGCCGTACGGCTCCGTGGAGCTGACGGACGAGGGCCGCACCTACGCCGTGGCCATGATCCGGCGCCACCGGCTCATCGAAAGCTTCTTGGTGGACACCCTCGGCTACACGTGGGACCAAGTGCACGACGAGGCTGAGAACATGGAGCACGCAGTCTCCGATTTCTTCGTAGCCCGCCTAGATGAGTTCTTGGGTCACCCGGAGCGCGACCCGCACGGGGATCCCATCCCCGCCGCCGATGGCACCGTCCTCGCGTTGGATGCCCGCAGCCTCACGGACATGGCCGCGGCTATGGAAACGGGCACAGAAAAACTCCGGGTCACCGTCGAAAGGATTTCGGACTCGGACCCGGAGCTGCTCAAGCACTTCGAGGAAACCGGCATCGTCGTCGGCGCCGTCCTGACGGTCACGGAAGGTGCGCCGTTCTCGGAGGCGCTGGAGGTGACCGTCGATAAGGCTTCTCAGGCCGTGCCGCTGGGCAACATCGCTACGGATGCGTTGTTCGTCTCCACACTCTCCACAGCCTCCCCTGCTTCGGCGTAGACAGGCTTCTTGCGCATCAGCTTCGTGATGATGCCCTGGCTCGGACCAAGCAGATACACCAGCAGGAACACCACGCCCTGCGCCACGACGATGAGCCCGCCCGGCGACGCATCCAGGTAGTAGCTGGCATACAGCCCCACCACGGAGCATCCCGCCGCCATCACCGGCGCGATGATGAGCATGTGGCTGAACGTATTGGTCAGCAGGTAGGCGGTCGCGCCGGGGATGATGAGCATGGCCACCACGAGGATGACGCCGACGGCCTGCAGCCCAACCACGCAGGTCAACGCCAGCAGCGCGAGCAGCACCGCACCGATCATTTTCGGGCGCAGCCCGATCGCGTGAGCGTGGATCGGGTCGAAGGCAAACAGCGTGAAGTCGCGTCGCTTGAGCACGAGAATCGCCAGCGTCACCGCACCCAGCACGAGAATCTGCGCGAGGTCAGCCTTAGACACACCGAGCAGGTTGCCGAAAATGATGTGGTTCAGGTCGGTGTGCGATGGCGTCACCGAGATGAGCACAAGGCCGAACGCGAACAGCGTGGTGAACACGATGCCAATCGCGGCATCTTCTTTCAGCCGGCTCGTATCGCGCACCACCCCAATCAAGCCGACCGCGAGGAAACCGAAGATGACGGCGCCCACTGCGAATGGCGCGCCGAGCAGGTACGCCACCACAACACCGGGGAAGACTGCGTGGGACACCGCGTCGCCCATCAGCGACCAGCCGATGAGCACGAGCCAGCATGACAACACCGCACACACCACGGACGCGATGAGGCTGGTGGCCAGTGCGCGCACCATGAAGTCGTAGGCAAAGGGATCAAGGAGGAAAGACATCATTGGTTCATCACATCCAAGCCGAAAGCGGCAGCTAGGTTCTCTGGTTTCAGGACTTCCGCGGGCTGCCCATGCACGAGCACGCGGCGGTACAGCAGGAGCGCCTCATCCGCCAAGTCAGGCAATGCAGCGAGATCATGCGTAGACACGAAGATCGTGGACCCGCTCACCGCCATCTCACGGAAGAGCCGGGTCATCGTTGCTTCGCTTCGCTTATCGACGCCCGCAAACGGCTCATCCAACAACATCACCTCCGCCCCCTGCGCAATACACCGGGCAACGAATGCCCGTTTGCGCTGGCCACCGGACAGTTGCCCGATCTGGCGGTCGGCGAATTCGGTGAGTTCCACGCGTTCTAGCGCGTGCTCCACCGCTTCCACGTCCTTCTTGTGCGGTCGGCGGGTAAAACCCATCTGGCCGTAGCGGCCCATCATGACAACGTCGCGGACACTAACGGGGAAGTCCCAGTCCACTGCTTCGCGTTGGGGGACGTAGCCGAGGACGCCGGAACGTCGTGAAGCAGCGGGGTCCTGGCCGTTGATGTCCACGGTGCCCACGTCAGGCCGGATATGTCCCATGATCGTTTTGAACAGCGTCGATTTACCGGAACCATTCATCCCGACGAGGCCACACACGCGCCCAGGCGCGATGTCCAGGCTGACACCGTCGAGCGCAAGCACGCTCCCATAGTGGACGGTGACATCGCGCACCGAGATTGCTGCTGTATCCTGCTGGCTCATTGCACTACTTCTTTCCTGTCAGAGCCTTGGTGATCACGTCTGCGTCGTGCTTGATCAGGTCGAGGTAGGTCGGCACCGGGCCACCCTCTTCCGAGAGCGAGTCCACGTAGAGCGTGCCACCGTAGGTTGCGTTGGTGGCCTCGACCACGCGCTGCATCGGTGCATCCGAAACAGTGGACTCACAGAAGACCGCCGGGACGTCATTGTCCTTCACGAACTCGATAGCGCGGGAAATCTGCTGCGGAGTCGCCTCGTTCTCGGAGTTCACCGCCCAAATGAAGCGCTCCTCCAACCCAGCATCACGTGCCATGTAGGAAAACGCCCCTTCGCAGGTCACCAGCGCACGGCGCTTCTCCGGCAGCTGGGACAGCTCCTCCACCATTCCGTCGTGGACCTCCTGGAGCTGATTCTTGTAATCCTCACCATTGCGCTCAAAGTCGGTGGCGTGCTCCGGATCAAGCTCGGAGAATGCCTTGACCATGTTGTCCACGTAGGTCTTCACCTCAAGCGGACTCATCCACGCGTGCGGGTTGGGCAGGCCGGCGCCTTCGTCCTCGGTGATGTCGATCGGGGTGATGCCCTCCGTCACGGTGACGTGCGGTGCGTCGCTGTCCTCCACGAACTGAGAGAACCAGTTCTCCAGGTTCAGGCCGTTATCCAGGATGAGGTCCGCGTTAGTCGCGCGGCGAATATCAGCCGGAGTCGGCTCATACCCGTGGATCTCTGCGCCCGGCTTGGTCAGGGACTCCACCGTGAGGTGCTCCCCCGCCACATTCTGGGCAATGTCCTGGATGACCGTGAACGTGGTCAACACCGTCGGCTTCCCCGAGGCCTTGCCCGTAGCCTCCTCTTCCGCCGGTGCACAACCCACCAGCAGCATTGCTGCTGCGATAAACGCTGCGAATCTCCGCGCTACAGCCATTATTGTCTCCCATTCCTGGTAAGTTCCGTCATTCCAGTTTTAAAAATACGCCTAACCGTACTTTTATTCTTCCTACACTACAACCTCCAATGAAGGTAAGGCAAAACTAAGAATGCCGCCCAGTGGAAATCCACCAGGCGGCTCTGAAGAAGCGCAGAGAAGCTACTGATTAACGGTGATGTCCACCTTCTGGAAGCTCTTGATATCTGTGTAGCCACACTTCGCCATCGCGCGACGCAGGCCACCCACTAGGTTGTAGCCACCCCAAGTACTCGTGCTGGGGCCGTGAAGAACAGTTTCTAGGCTCGGGCGATCCGCACCACAGGCAGCGATGATCTCATCGCGTGACTTCCCATCATCATTGGCCAAGCTTGCCTCAGTCCAGCCAAAGCCGTATTCAGTCTGCGTGATCAAGCCACGCGGGAAACGCGGGTGCGCGCTCTGGGACTGCCAGTAGAAACCGTGGCCAGCCGCTTCTGCAGCAGCGGCGAGTGGCTGGCCCAGCATGACAGCATCCGCACCACATGCCACGGCGCGGGCGATCTCGCCACTGGTTTCAATGTCACCGTCGGCGATCACGTGAACGTAGCGGCCTTCGGTTTCATCGAGGTATTCGCGGCGTGCCGCAGCGACATCTGCAATCTGTGTGGCCACGTTGGAATCAATGCCCAGTGCCAGCGAGGACGTGGTGGTGCCCTGCCCCACGATGACACCAGCCGCCCCGGCGCGCATCAGGTGCAGCGCAGTGGTGTAGTCAGACACACCACCGGCAATGACAGGGACCTCGAGAGAACCGATGAACTCCTTCAGGTTCAGCGGCTCCCCGCCCTCCTGGACGTGTTCAGCGGAGATGTTCTCACCGTGGATAAACAGCATTTCAGCACCGGCCTTCACCACAATCGGGGCCAGCTCGCGAGCGTTCTGCGGGCTCACGCGCACAGCCACGGTCACACCGGAGTCACGCACCTGAGCAATGCGCTCAGACAACAGATCAGTGTCAATAGGCGCCGAGTGCAGCTCCTGCAGCTCCGCCACGCCCGGCTGACGGAAGCCATGCACGTCCTGGTCGGCGAACAGAATCGGCTCGATGACCTTCTTGATCGCCGCATCCAAGTCCGCATGTCGCCCCCACAGGCCCTCAGCGTTGATCACGCCGAGGCCGCCCTGCTTGCCCATCTCGATGACAAACTCGGGGCTGGCCAGAGCGTCCGTCGGGTGGGAGACGAGGGGGAGGTCGAACGTGTATGCGTCGATATGCCAGCGCAAATCAACGTCCTTCGAGGAACGCGTGCGGCGCGAAGGAACAATGTTGATCTCGTTCAAGCCGTACGCGCGACGCGCTTCACGGCCAATGCCAATTTCAACGTAATCACGCATGCTTAACCCCTGTAGTTCGGTGCTTCGACGGTCTGCGTGATGTCGTGCGGGTGGGACTCACGCAGGCCAGCGGTAGTGATTTGAACGAAGCGCTTGGTCTGCAGCTCTTCGATGGAGGCAGAACCGGTGTAGCCCATCGCCGCACGCAGGCCACCAACGATCTGGTGGGTGATCGCGTCAATCTCACCGCGGTACGGCACGCGGCCTTCAATGCCTTCCGGCACGAGCTTGTCTTCGCTGGTCACATCAGCCTGGAAGTAGCGGTCCTTGGAGAAGGAGCGCTTCTCACCCGACAGACCACGGCCCTGCATCGCACCCATGGAGCCCATGCCGCGGTAGCGCTTGTACTGCTTGCCGCCAACAACAACGACATCGCCTGGGGCTTCCGTCGTACCAGCCAGCATGGAGCCAAGCATGACGGTCGACGCGCCAGCGGCGAGTGCCTTAGCCACGTCACCGGAGTGCTGCATGCCACCATCCGCAATGACTGGAACGCCAGCTGCGTGTGCCGGCACAGACGCCTCCAGAATCGAGGTGATCTGTGGGGCGCCCACACCAGCAACCACGCGCGTGGTGCAGATGGAGCCCGGGCCAATGCCCACCTTGATGGCGTCCGCGCCCGCCTCAATCATCGCGGCTGCAGCTTCGCGGGTGGCCAGGTTGCCGCCCACGACGTCGACGCGTTCGCCGAAATCCTTCTTCACGCGCGCGACCATCTCCAGGACGCGGTTGTTG
>NZ_VXKH01000066.1 GCF_008693065.1 Corynebacterium tuscaniense
CGGCCGGGATACTGCCACGCTGCAACACGTCCGTGGCGCGCCGTTGTGTGACACGCAACACAGGTGTTGTGTGTTCGTTTCGTAGTTTTGACCTCGTTTCGTAATTTGCCGATCAAAATACGAAAAATTACGAAACGCTCTACCTGCGGTTTCGTGATTTCCGCAAACGAAAAGAACAAAACTACGAAACACGCGATAACGCTGTGACCTGCATAGACACGTCACATTTCGGCGGTGTTTCGTAATTTTGCGGTATTTCGACCCAAACCTTTTAAGAGAGAGACACAGACACGCATTGCAGGCACATGTCTACGACACAGAGCGTCCTCGTTGAGGGCACGCTGCAGGGGTTGCAGCTATGTGACACGGGACACAATCGCAATCAAGGTGTCTCTTCTTATTTAGATTTTCTTCAAAAAGTGGAAAAATTACGAAACGAAAACCATTTACGCTGCTCAACGTATGTTTTTGTGTTTCGTAGTTTTGTTCTTTTCGTTTACGAGATTACGAAATGACCCGCAAATACCTACCGTGACCTGCGGTGATGTGTTTCGTATTTTTCTGCGTAATTTCACGTCGCCCGAAGCAGACACCCTGCCGTGTGCTTGCTGCAGGGCTGCGGCCGTCCCTCCATGTGGAGCGTCAGTGTCGATGCTGTAACTTAAACGTACATACATTTGTGGCGCTCTCGTTACGTGTCTGTGCATTGCCGAGCTCTTTACTGTTGTGTGTGGGCGCGCAGCCGTAGTGTCCGTGCCACTCCGAGTAGGGCGCGTCGTACCCCAAACCCATGTTCAATTAAATTCCAATCCAGAGAGGTCTTGCACTGTTGCGGTGCGGTTGTCTTCTTTCTCACCGTATTGGACCCTGCGAAATTAATTGGATACGATAGGCCCATGTTGATTTCAGGTTCCGTTTTCATGCGGCCGCTCACCAGCCGCTAAGGCGGTTTTCTCCCTCCCGCAGGTTAGAAACCGCTCCGGTCCTTTAGCCGGGCGGCCATTTGCCATGCCCGGCTCCGTTTCAACTCCACGGAGCACACCTGATGTCTACATACGGATACGGCCGTCACGAACATGGCCAAAATTTTCTCACAGACCACAAGATCATCAACTCCATCGTCGATCTTGTAAAACAAACCTCCGGCCCCATCATTGAGATCGGGCCAGGAAGCGGTGCCCTCACTCACCCGATATCCCACTTGGGGAGGGCAATAACGGCAGTTGAGGTAGACGCAAAACTAGCTGCCAAACTCACAAAAAAGACCGCCTCGGCGTCGGTCGAAGTGGTCCATGATGATTTCCTCAACTTCCCGTTACCCGCCACTCCCTGCGTCATTGTGGGAAACATTCCCTTTCACCTCACCACTGCCATTCTTCGAAAGTTGTTGCATGCGCCGGCATGGACTGCCGCTGTACTCCTCATGCAGTGGGAAGTCGCTCGCCGCCGGGCCGGGGTAGGTGCAAGCACGATGATGACAGCTCAGTGGTCCCCATGGTTCACGTTTCACCTTGGTTCCCGAGTACCAAGGTCTGCTTTCCGGCCACAGCCAAACGTTGACGGGGGGATCTTAGTGATCCGCCGGGTGGGTGACCCGAAGATCCCGATAGAGCAACGCAAAGCCTTTCAGGCGATGGTGCACACCGTTTTCACCGCCCGGGGACGCGGGATAGGGGAAATTCTCCGAAGGGCAGGGTTGTTTTCATCACGTTCAGAGACACAATCATGGTTGCGCTCGCGAGGAATCGACCCCGCAACCCTACCTCCCAGATTGCACACCAGCGACTGGATCGATCTCTTCCAGGTGACTGGTTCCTCTTCACCGCGCCATCGGCCCATTTCACAATCGGGAAGTAGTCAACGCCCTCCTCAACGGAAAAATCGAGGCTGGCGGCGGTAATCCCCCCACCACCAAAACCGAAATCCACCAGTAGTAGTGAACGACCCATGTTCGTCTACCGTGAGCCGCGTTATGGCAGTGACGTGTTCTCGTCGGGCACAGTCATAGTTCCCGGCGTTGCCAGCGACAGGGTTCTACACCCAGCAGCGGGACCGATCAAAATCACCCGCACGGGGAACGACCCTGCTGGTGGTTTCGATTTTGATGAAAGCGAGGAGACATAGCCCCTCGCCAACTCCCCGTAGCTGGCGAACAGTAGCTCCTGGCGCTGGCGCTCGTTGGTGAGTTTGCGTGCCACATCGAAAGCCTTATCGACTTCCCGGTCCAAGTTGTTGTGAGCCTTGAGCAGAATTGGGTCCATCGATAACGGGTTGTAGTGCTCCGCGAGTGACCGCTGGGGGTGCCGCTCGCGTGCCCGCAGCACCAACTGTCCAGCGTCGATGATTCGCTGCTGCGCCTTCTCATCTAGTTCACACAGAGCTGGTCCGCAGTTGTAGCTCCCGATGTACTCCGAAAAACGGAAAAAATAAATAGTGGGGATACATCAACCTTCCACTTTCCATTCTTCCGGCTCAGAGTATTGAGGGGTCTGGGACCGGGTCCGTAAACCCTTTATGTTTTTCGCGCACAGCGGTTTTTAGCGACGCACCCTATAGGTTTTCCGCAGAACCTATATGTGTTTCTGTGCACCCCCATATGTTGTCTGTTTCTAGCGGTATTTCGTTGTACTTTGCGCATCGAATAGTTATTTATCGACGACACTCCGTCGAATTCAAGTTCAATGTGTAGTTCCTGGACAGGGTTACTTTTAGTTGTAATCGCATTTTGGCCCGTAGTCGTTTGAGTGTACTTAAATAGACGCAAGTGCCTCACACTCGGTGCCCACACTCGGCCGAGCCTGCACTAGTCTGCTATGGGTGTCGCCATACGGCATCCCACGTTGAAAGTGATCTCGGAGGTCTGATGTCGCCTAGACCTGGCGGAGAAACAGACAAGCTTGGAAATAGGTACGAGCTCGCATGGGCTATCCGCCATGCCTTATATTGCATCGTCGACGATAGACGGGCGTTGACTGCGGAAGACATCGACGCCGAGCTAAATCGAGGTTCCGAGTTCACTTACGACGACGGTCTCGTTACCGAAGTGCACCAGTTAAAACGACAGAACGGCACTAGTAACAGTTGGACAGTCAAGGCTCTCGCCGATCAAAAGATCTTCGAGGCGGCTGCGGAGCATGTGGCGGCGGGCCGAAGTTACCATTTTGTCTCCCTGGTGCCGTGCCGGCCCTTACAAGAATTGTCCGATCGTGCTCGCAAGTCAGATGATCTAACGAGTTTCACCGACTGCTGGCTTTCTAAAGAGCTAACACCGGTCTTTAACCAATTGGCGGCGGCCGAAATCCTGGGCAATCCCCAAGTGGCCTGGAACACACTTCGCGGAATGCGGTTCTTAGTTCAAGATGAACTCGACATCGTCCGCACGAACAGTATGCTTGCTGTGTGCAGTCTGAGGGGAGCTAGCGGCGACCTCATATCTCTTGCTATAGGGGATATCCTTCTCGACAACCTCGGTAAGCGGTTGACTCGAACTGAACTTTTTGCTCTTCTCGCTCAAAGGGGCATCAAGCCACTGGAACCTGGGTCGCATCTGACGTCGCACCAGCAGGTGTTTAAGATCACGAAAAGCTGGCGTCAGTCCGTTGAACGTGAACTCTTGCAACCACCGATTAAGCGTGCAGAGGCCGCCCACCTAGTGGAGGCGCTTGATAAATATCGGATCGGGCTCGTCGCAGGTACGGCGGGAGGTGGGAAGAGTTCCGTTCTCGAACAAACTGCTGCCGCTCTTGAATCGGCTGGTGCCGAGGTGCTGGCGCTACGATTGGACCGATGTGGTCCGTTCGCGTCGACTGTCGAGTTGGGGCATCAGTTCGGGTTCGAAGTCTCTCCCGCAGCCGCTTTGGCGAGGGCGGCTGACGATCGCGACGCCTTCCTGATTATCGACCAACTCGACGCGGTGAGTCTTGCCTCCGGACGTATGCCGGAGAGTTTCGATGTCGTTATGGATCTCATCGACGAAGCACTGTCAGTGTGCGGAATCCGTGTTGTTATGGCATGTCGCCAGTTCGACATCGATAATGATCACCGTATCCGCGCATTTGCGTCTCGTACCGACGTAACAACGGTGGAAGTCGACCGATTGTCGAAGGAGGAAGTCGAAGCGGCAGTGACAAGAATGGGACTCGACCCAGCGCGGTTAAATCCATCACAACTAGCCCTTCTGCAGACGCCGCTGCACCTTGTACTCCTGCAAACGATTTCGACTCAGGCTGACGCGCTGGCCTTCCATTCGCGCGGATCGCTCTTTGAAGCGTTTTGGGAGCGCAAGCGACAAGCAGTGCGTTCGCGGCGAGTGAATGTCAGATTCAACGACGTGGTCAGTCGGATCGCCAACGCTGCAAGCGATCTGCAAGCGCTGTCTGTCCCAATCGAGATTCTGGACGATGAGGACCTTATTGAAGACGCCAACGTCCTCGTTTCAGAACACTTGCTTGCGCAAGACGGCGGTCGCATCGCGTTCTTCCATGAAACGTTTTTCGACTACGCCTTCGCACGTCTGTGGGTGTCACGCGGGGAGTCACTCGTTGACTTCCTTCTCCGTGACGAGCAGGCACTTTTTCGACGTGCCCAGGTTCGCCAGGTCCTGCAACATCTCTACGAGCGAGCGCCGGATCGTTTCCATACCGAGGTCGAATCAGTACTTACCGCTAACGACATCCGATTTCACATAAAGGAGACAGTCCTTGCCGTCGTAGCTAATCTTCTTGCGCCGACGACTGCCGATGCCGAAGTGATGGTCCGGATCGCCGCGGGACATCCGGGCTTTGAAGACCGGCTCTGGCAGCAGTTGAGTAGACCACAGTGGTTCAGGCGATTCCTTGAAGATGGTCAGATTGCTGCTTGGCTCGATGGCCCGAACGAGGGTATGCGGAGTCCCGCGTTGAATATGATGGCTAGTGCGGTCAAAGAGCACCCGGTATCGATCGCAAAGCTGTTAGGGGACCGCAAGGCCCAGCCGGAATATCACCGCTGGTTGCGTTGGGTCAGCCGTTTTTCGGATGTCTTTCAGAACCGAGATTTGTTCGATTTGGTGCTCGAAGGAGTTCGCGAAGGCGCCTACGATGGGGCACAGCATGAACTTTGGCTAACGATGCACAACCTGCCTAAGCACGAACCACTTTGGGCGATCGAGTTGTTGCAGGCTCGGCTGATCGATCACGGGGATGCCCTGACGCTTAACGAGGAAGGCAAGGTGACTGTGCTCGGCATGCGAGAGTACAGCGCCGCCGAACTCGTTAGGTATACCGCACATGCTGAACCGTTGGCATTCGTGCTGGTCACGGTGCCGTATCTCCGACGAGTCATGGCGAGGACCGCGATCGAGCCTGGCGTCGACGGCCTGATTCGCGATCTGCACTTCAGCTTTCGCATCAAGGACGATGACCTCGGCAGCTACCGGCTTGATGACATCCTGCTGGCGGCGGCGGGCCGAGCGCTGGAGAGTGTGGCAAAGAGCGCCCCTGAGGAGATCCGGTTCCTTCTCGAGGAACTGGCTTCCGATCCCTACGACGGATCGCAATTCTTGCTCTACCGAGCATTGTCAGCGGGCGCAGAGCATTTTGCCGGGTGGGCGGCGAGTCTCTTGCTCGAAGGCGGACGTCGTCTCCGTTGCGGCTATATCTCCGATTCCCTATGGGTTGCACGGGAGCTTGTCCTGGCGATTGCACCACACGTGTCCGACGAAATTCACCAGCGGCTCGAGAAGTTGTTTCGAGATTTGCCCTGCGAGTGGGGGAGTAACTGCGGCTCGGGACGCTCGGCTTTCACGTTTCTATCCGCCCTGGAAGAAGCGCGGCTTACTACGGTCGGTCAACGACTCCTCGGGGAATATCGACGGAAGTTTGGGGAGGACGCCCCCGCAGAGCCACAGGGAATTACCGGTGGTTCCATCGGTTCGCCGATCGGCCTTGGTGCCGCAAAGAAAATGAGCGATTCACAGTGGCTGAGGGCTATGTCAAAGTATGACACTGACAAGACGAATTGGGCGACCTTCACCGGCGGAGCCCATGAATTGTCCAGCGTGCTGGGCAATCAAGTAGCCGCAAACCCCGAGCGCTTCGCTAGGCTGGCGCTGCGGCTGTCCCCAGAGTTCAATGCGGCTTACTCCGGTGCGATGCTTAGGGGCTTTGGCGAGGCCGATGCGAGCGATAGCACCGCGCCGCTGATCTTCGACGCTGTCCGTCACATTGCTTCGCTGGGACAGGCAGAAAATGATCGGTGGCTCGGGATGGCACTACAAAAATACTACCGCGAAGTGCCGCTTGACCTGGTCGAACTGGTTAGAGACAGCGCTGTGCACGCGCTGGATCCGGCCGATTGTTCTCCTGTGATCGTTCGGGATGGAACGGACGCACCAAGTGCCGTGGATATGCAATTGAACGGCATCAACACGGCACGAGGGAGTTTGGCCGAAGCTCTCGGCGATCTTTTGGTCACCGACAGTGACGGCAAGAGAACTGCACTGGTCGCGCCATATCTCAACGCGATGGCCGGCGATCCGGTACTCAGTGTCCGTTCGTGCGTTGCCTACACCCTCGCCGCCGCGCTACGGCATGCTCGCCCAGAGGTCATGAGGGCGTTCTCAACCCTGATCAATACTGACGATCGTCTCCTCGCCGCCGGATCTGTTCAGCATTTGATGGTCTACATCGGCAACGTGAATCCCGAGGTTATAGATCCGGTAATTCAGCGCATGTTGGCATCGGATGATGCCGAAGCTCGTGAGGCTGGTGGCGCTGTCGCGGCGTTCGCGGCGATGGAATGGGACCGCCCCGATCTTATGAAACAAGCGCTGTCGGGAGACTTTCACGCTCGAAAGGGCATCGCTGAAACCTGTGTTCAGTGTGTCGATCGCACTTCGAATGTCGAACTGGCCACGGCGACCCTAACCCGGCTTATGAACGACGAGGCGGATGGGGTGCGTAAGGAAGCGGCTACTGTGGCGCTTCACCTCCGCGAGCAACCGCTCCAGCCATTCGTTAAACTACTCGCGGCTTTGATCGACTCGCCGGCTTACGAACACGCCACGCCCCAGTTGCTGGTCACGCTACAGTACGCGCCGGATAAGGTCGATGAACTGGTCTTGAGGGCTGCAAAACGGTTCGTCGATGTCTTCGGGCACGATGCCGCGGACATTCGCACCGGCGCAGCGGGAGATGCGCATTACATCAGTGAACTGGTGGTGCGTGGGCTAGCGCAGTGCCGGGATCGTACCCACCGAGCGGAGTTGCTCGACGTTTTGGACTCTCTCTTAGAGCTTGGCGCGTACGGCATCAGTGAGGCCATAACGGATTCAGAGCGGTTATAACCGATAGCGCTCGAAAGGGCCGCGGGTTTCATTGGAGCCAATGTCTCCTGGCGGGAGAGGTTGATCCGATTCGTAACGTGGTCGAGTTCAAGTTCAACGTGTAGTGCTTAACCCCTGCGATGAACTCTTTGATCCCGGGACGTGATGAGGACTGGGGCTATTGTGTTCCCCCGAACGCTACGGCCCGGGGACACGAGGCTGTGTCGCAGGTGCAAGCGAGAGGACCAGGAGCGAAACACAGACCGCTGAGTCGACGCAGTCACGGTAAAGACGGAGCCGTCTAGGCGGTGCTCGAGGTTGCGCGAGATACGGTGACGCTGGGCGTCGGTAAGCGATGCGCATTCGGCGACATCGATGGAAAGCTGGACTTTGCCGTCCGTCGTGTTGACGCCCTGGCCGCCTGGAGTCGACGATTTCGCGAAACGCTCCGCGAGATCGGCGGCGGCGATGACCGCACCGTCGGGGATCCCCGGGCCGGGCGCTATGGTCAGGTCGTTCATGCCGCCCAGCCTAGGTGCCTACAACACTTTCTCGTCTCGGCGGAAGCGGAGACCGCGTCGCGACGGCCGGGATCCAGCCTCAGTATTATCCTCGTCACCGGTTGATTCGAACGCTTTTTGCTCCTCCTTCTCCCGTCGGGCTTCGATTTCAGCGGCCTTCGCAAGCAGCCGGTCTTCGTTCATGTCGCGAATTTTCTCGGTGGCCTTCTGCGCCTGTTCCACCGCAGACTGACGGGCGCGATTCGCAGCATTGACCGTGTCTCCCGCTAGCGACATCACAGATTGTCGCCAGCCCTGGACCTGGAGACGTTCCGCATCCTCCACATTCATCCGCACATGCTGCGCGAACGCGCTGATGATGTCGTGAATACTGTTCGCGTGTGCGGTGATGTGGCGTGCGCGAATCGGGTTGGTCACCCAGACCTGATTGCTCAGTTTGGCTGCATCGCGGATGGCTGAATCCATCGCGAGCAAACGGCGGGTGGTCGATTCCAATCTATCCTTGCGCGCTTCGACGATTCCTTCCCGCTCCGCCCGCCGCGATGAACGGCAGGCCGCAGCAGAGCAGCGACGGAAGCGCGCAGCATGCCAGCAAGAGCAGCCCGGTCCCTGCAGCGACGACGGGACTGGCG
>NZ_VXKH01000067.1 GCF_008693065.1 Corynebacterium tuscaniense
CTCCCATGCCCGCACCCTCCTCGCGGAAGCACAGCGCCAGGACGCGGAAGCACGCAACCGCCGCATTTCCGACACGAAGGGCGCCATCGAGTTCGCCCGTACCGCCTCGGACACCGCCCGCCGTGCCCGTCGCGCTGCGGAGGATGACGTGGACCAGTACAACCGCCAGCGCAACGCGCAGACCTTCGAATCCATGGCCAATGCAGTCCTGTGGGGATCCATCCTCAGCGGTGGCTTCAGTGGGGGTGGCGGAAGCAGCAGCGGAGGTGGCTTTGGTGGCGGAGGCGGTTTTGGGGGCGGCTTCGGTGGCGGAAGCGGCGGCTACGGCCGTGGTGGCAGTTTCTAGAACCGGCTAGCGCAGCGTTTGTCGCGCGGGCGTATCAATGAGCGTGAGCGCCCACGACATAAACACGATGTCCGCCAACGGCGCGGCAGATGCTGCTGCCGTTGGCGTGACCGCAAGGTTCTGCAGACCCCGCGGGGACGTTTCAGCGATGATGGCGCCCGTAGCCAGATCCGTGACCGTGCGCTTCTTTGTCATGTACCCGGCACGTTCCAGCCGGTAAGTACGTGAACCACAGCGGGCGGTGAGAACGCGCACGCCAAAACCGTGGGTGCGAACAGTCCAGGTCTCCCCCGCTGTGGTGGTGCCAGAAACCTCCCAGCGCATGGCTCCAGCGGTATGGGCGACGGTGATCGGTGTAGCACCGGTGACGTCCAAAGAGCTGTCCGGGGCCGAGTAGGTGGCTAAGGGGGCACCGGAGACGTCGATAAGCTCATCCCCGCGCCATGTTGCTGGGCTGGTTAGCGCGACCATGAGGTTTAGGGGCCGATCATCCAGACGAGAATGATGAAGACGCTCAAGAACACCAAGAAACCTATCAGCGCGGTGCTGTTGAGCATCTTGCGTGCTTCCAGCATCAAGCGGGACACCCACGCCAAAGCCACGATGTGGGTGTATGGCAGTGTTGTTTCACCCTCGAACTCGAGGATCGCTTTGCGCACACCATTGTGGTCGCTGGTGAACTGGGCAACTTTCTGCCCGGCGGCATCGTCGATGATGAAGTTCTTCGATGTTTCGCCCACGATCAGGTACTGCTCACCGTTCACCTGCACGGTGATCTGTTTGTCCCGCTTCAGGGAACCATCGGCGCGCACAATCTCACGGCCGGAGCCGTCCTTGGCCACCGCACCGGATTCGGGAGTGGTGATGAGATCCCACGTATCCCCCTCCACCTGTGCTGTCTCGTGGGTAAAGGTGGCGAGCACCTCCGGTCCCGCCTCCGCAAGCAGCTTCGGCTCATCCCGGTTGGTGCGATCCCAGCTCACATAGTGCATCGTGTGAAACCTCTCTTAGCAGCCGATGAGGCGAGCGGCCAGGTAGGACTCCAGCTCGGCGAGCGGCACGCGCTCCTGCTCCATCGTGTCGCGCTCGCGCACGGTGACGGCGCCATCCTCAAGCGAATCGAAGTCGTAGGTCACGCAGAACGGCGTACCAATCTCGTCCTGGCGGCGGTAGCGGCGACCGATCGCACCAGAGGTGTCATAGTCGATGTTCCAGTGCTGGCGCAGGGTTTGTGCCAGCTCCTGCGCGGGGCCAGCGAGCTCTGGCTTCTTAGACAGTGGCAGAACAGCCACCTTCACCGGCGCCAGGCGGCGGTCCAGCTTGAGCACAACGCGGGTGTCCACGCCGCCCTTGGCGTTCGGTGCCTCATCCTCGTGGTACGCGTCAATGAGGAAGGCCATCATCGCGCGGCCCAGACCAGCAGCCGGCTCGATGCAGTACGGGATCCAACGCTCGCCGGTCTCCTGATCGAAGAAGCTCAGGTCCTCGCCCGATTTCTCGGAGTGCGTCTTCAGGTCATAGTCGGTGCGGTTAGCCACGCCTTCAAGCTCGCCCCACTTGGAGCCCTGGAAGTGGAATGCGTACTCCAGGTCCACGGTGCGCTTGGAGTAGTGGGACAGCTTTTCCTGTGGGTGCTCGTAGAGGCGTAGGTTATCCGGGTTAATGCCCAGGTCGAGGTACCACTGGTGGCGGGCGTCGATCCAGTACTGGTGCCACTGCTCATCCTCACCAGGCTTGACAAAGAATTCCATCTCCATTTGCTCAAACTCACGGGTGCGGAAGATGAAGTTGCCCGGCGTGATCTCGTTGCGGAAGGACTTGCCCACGTTGGCAATGCCGAACGGTGGCTTCATGCGCGCCGAGGTCATCACATTCTTGAAGTTAACAAAGATGCCCTGCGCCGTCTCCGGGCGCATGTAGTGCAGGCCTTCCTTGTCATCGACGGGGCCCAGGTACGTCTTCATCAGCCCGGAGAATGCGCGTGGCTCGGTCCAGTTGCCCGGCTGGCCCGTCTCCGGGTCGTTGATGTCTGCCAGGCCGTTTGCCGGCGGGTGACCGTGCTTCTCCTCGTAGGCTTCCAGCAGGTGGTCTGCGCGGTAACGCTTGTGGGTGTACAGGGATTCCACCAGCGGGTCGGTGAACACTTCAACGTGACCAGAAGCAACCCACACCTGCGGTGGGAGGATGATGGAGGTATCCACACCCACGACGTCAGCACGCGATTGCACCATGGCCTTCCACCACTGGCGCTTGATGTTTTCCTTCAGTTCCACGCCGAGCGGGCCATAGTCCCACGCGGAGCGCGTACCGCCGTAAATTTCTCCGGCCGGGTACACGAGTCCACGGCGTTTGCAGAGGTTAACGACGGTATCAATAGCACTCGTAGCCATGGGCAGTTCAACTCTCCTCGTAGATTTCAGTTTCATTCGCGGGTTTTGCGCAAATTAACGCCCCCAAGTCTAGCCTGTGGCGTTTCTTCGCCAACCTCCACCAACGTATACACGCACATGTCGTGGAGAGGCCTTTTCAAGTTCGCAGGTGGCTAGACTAAACTCACCGTCACATTCGCTTAGGAGCTTATCGACGTCTCCTCTGCCCCAACAGAACCCAGTAGGTCGATTGCATGTCCCGGAACGCCCACTCCCACAGGCAGGCACCTGCCCCGAAGATTGGTGCGCGTAATACTCGGCAACGCGCCGCTGTCGTTGAGGTCCTGCAGGAGATTGATCGTTTTGCCTCTGCCCAGTCTATCCACCAGGAGCTGACACAGCGCGGCCAGAAAGTGGGTCTAACCACTGTGTACCGCACGCTGCAAAGTTTGACGGAGATCGGCGCGGTGGATGCACTGAATTCCGAGACTGGCGAAACACTGTACCGCCACTGCTTGAGTGACCTGCACCACCATCACCTCGTCTGCACATCCTGCGGCCGTAGTGAGGAGATTGAAGGCGGCCCAGTAGAGCAATGGGCCAAAGAGATGGCAGCCAGCCATGGCTACACTTTGTCCGGCCACGACGCGGAGATCTTTGGCACCTGCGCGACGTGTCAAACAAACTCCTAGGAGGTCTGAAAGGCCTCCTAGGCCTCCTAGTGGGTCCTTGGACTCACTAGCCGATGATCGTGCCAAAGAGCACGCCGAGCACATACGTGACTAGCGCGGCTCCAAGCCCGATGCCCAGCTGACGGAAGGCGCGGAATGCTGGCTTCTTGCCAGACAGCAGGCCGGTTATACCCCCGGTGATCAGCAGTGCGAAAGACACCAGCACCAGCGCGGCGATAGCTCCCGGGCGTGGGTCCAGCCCAAAGATGAACGGGATGATGGGAATGAATGCGCCGGCAGCAAAGCACACGAAAGACGCGCTTGCTGCGGCCCATGCACCGGAACCATCATCACCAGCGGCGTCTTCATCACTGACGTCCAGCCCATCGTAGTGGTGGTGGTGCTGGTGGCCCGTCATCATCGCCCAGAACACGTTATTCGCGTGCGCCTCGGCTTCCTCAGCGCTCATACCACGCGCGCGGTACACCAGGGCCAGCTCGTTTTCTTTCACATCAAGCTTGGGCAGGAGGTCGCGGGCTTCGGGATCGGGCGTGGAAGCGTCGAGAAGCTCGGCTTGGCTTTTCACCGAGATGTACTCTCCTGCTGCCATGGACAACGCGCCGGCGAGCAACCCAGAGATACCCGTGAGCAGGATGTAATTGGAGGACACACCGGAACCCATCACACCAAGAACCAACGCGACGTTGGACACCAGACCGTCGTTCGCCCCGAAGACTGCGGCGCGGAAAGAACCGGAGAGTTTCTCTCGTCCCTGCGTTGCCAGCGCGCGAACGACTTCCGCGTGCATAGCCTCATCAGCGGTGATCTCATCCGAAGCATCATCGTCCTTCACATAGGGCGACCGTTGCTCCGCGGTTTGCATGAGTGCCAGAGCAAACACCGGCGAAAAGTTCCGCGCCATGAAGGACATGAACCGAGTGTGCAGGTCGGGTTTCAACGGCATGCCAACTTCGGGGCCAAGTTTGTCATGCCAATACTTCTCATGGCGGGATTCAGCCTCCGCGATCTTCTCTAAAATCTCGCGCTCATCACCCTCACGCTTTTTAGCCAGCATGCGGTAGGTGGCTGCTTCGGCGCGTTCATTGGCAAGGTACTGGCGCCATCTGCGGATCTGCTCCCGTGACGGGGTCTGTCGCTCCGCGTCCGTCATTTTGTGCCTCCGAATCTGCGGTCCCGCTGCGCATACTCATACACCGCGCTGTAAAGGTCTTCCGCTGTGAAATCGGGGAAGAGTATATCCCTGTACACCATCTCTGCATAGGCTGACTGCCAGAGCAAGAAGTTGGACGTCCGCTGCTCCCCCGAAGGACGCAGGAACAAATCCACATCCGGCATGTCGGGACGGTACAACCACTTACTCAGGCTTTCTTCTGTCAACTCTCCTGGTTTCAGCTCACCTTTGGATGCCGCCTCCGCGATCGCGCGGGCGGCATCCACCAATTCCGCACGGCCACCATAGTTAATGCACATAGCCAAGGTGAGTCCCGTGTTGTTCTTTGTCATCTCCTCGGCGATCTCAAGTTCTTTGATTACCGAACGCCACAGACGTGGGCGGCGTCCCACCCACACGATGCGCACGTTCTTGGCATGCAGCTGGTCGCGCTCCTCACGCATCACTTCGCGGGAAAAGCCCATGAGGAAACGCACCTCCTCTGGGCTGCGCCGCCAATTCTCCGTGGAAAAGGTGTAGGCGGAAAGCCACTCCACCCCACCAAGCTCAATGCACGCATCCACCATGTCCATGAGCACTGACTTGCCCACACGGTGGCCTTCAGTCCGCGGCATGCCACGTTCCTGAGCCCAGCGACCATTGCCATCCATCACTAACGCGATGTGGCGTGGGATGAGATCTTTGGGGATATCCTGCGGGGTAGTAGTCACCGCTTCATTATGCCTGCTGCTACGCCTGCTCCATGATTTTGAGGGAGCTCACCGCAGACTCAAGGTGATATTGCAGGTGCTGCGTGGCCAAACGGTGCACCTGCACTGCGGTTGTTTCCGTCAAGCGTTCCTGCGCAGCGGCATAGTGCCCACCGCTTAGAAGCCACATGATGTGCAACGTAGATTCTTCCACTTCCCGCGAACCCGATGGGCGGCAGTGCAGGCATGCTGCACCGCCAATCTGCGGGTGGAAAGCATGATGCGGGCCTGGCCGGCCACATTGGGCACAGTTAAAAAGGCTCAAACCCCAACCCGCATGAGCAGTGGCCTGCAAGATGAAAGCATCCAACACCAAGGTGGGATTCGTGGTGTCTTGGAGGAGGCGGAGGGAGTGGGAGATATCGTCGAAAAGCGTGCCATCTGATTCCGCATAGCTCAGCCTTTCCGCGGACTCCAAGATCGCGCACCCAGCAGTGTAGCGATCAAAGTCATCGATGAGCCCGCTACCGTAATACGCGACGGTATCTGCCTGCGTGATCGTGGCAAGCCCTCGGCCCTGATTACGGGCGGGGTAGAGCTGCACGTCGAGTTCCACGAACATCTGCACCCGCGAACCAAAGCGACTTTTCGCCTTGCGCACACCCTTGGCCACGGAACGCACCAATCCGTGATTGCGGGTGAGCAGCACGACCACACGATCAGCCTCACCAAAGTCGTACGTGCGCACGACAAAGGCGCGATCGCGGAAACTGGGCCGAGTTGCCATGCCTTAAAAACCCAACCTGCCCAAATGCTTGGGATCAGACTGCCAATTCTTCAACACCTTGATGCGCAGATCCAAGTAGACATTGCGGCCGAGGAGCTCAATGATCTGCTTCCGCGCGCGCTGAATGATTCCGTTCAGACGGCGGCCATCGCGGCCTTCAATGATGGTTTTCTGGCCCGGTCGCTCAAGATAGATCACGGCGTAGATCTTGGTCCGATCACCTTCGTTGATGATCTCATCCACCTGCACAGCAACGGAGTGCGGCAACTCCTCGCGCAGGCCCTTGAGCGCTTCCTCGCGGATGAGCTCGCTGATACGCGTCTCTGTGTCCTCGTCCGTGACGTGATCCTCCGGGTAGAAGCGCGGCCCCTCCGGCAGGTGCTTCTTCAGCACATCCACAAGCACGTCCAGCTGCACGCCTTCTGTGGCAGATACTGGTACGACATCCACGTCTTCCCGCCCGGTGGCCTCCACCAACAGCTCGTGCAGGCGCATCAACTGCTCACCCACCTGGTCTTTGCTGGTCCGGTCCAGCTTGGTCACAATACCCACGATCGGCGCATTCGGCTTCGTTGTGCGCACCGCATCCAAAATCCAACGGTCGCCCGGACCGATCTTCTCATTCGCGGGCACGGTCAAGCCGATCACGTCCACATCAGCGAAGGTGTCCTTAACCACCTCGTTGAGACGCTCACCCAGCAGCGTGCGCGGGCGATGCAGACCAGGCGTATCGACGAGCACAATCTGCGCATCCTCCCTATTCACAATCCCGCGGATCGGGTGGCGCGTCGTCTCCGGCTGGTCCGCCATAATGGCGATCTTCTCCCCCACCAGCGCATTCGTCAGCGTGGACTTACCCGTATTCGGACGACCCACAAAACTGACAAAGCCGGAACGGAAACCTTCCGGAACCTCGCCGAAGCCAGACCCTGTTGCCGGCGGTCCTGCGAAGGTGTCTTCAGGCACGCCCTCCGGAGAATCAGGGAAATCCGGGAAGTCGGGAGAATCTGGGAAGTCTGGCACACCAGAGGTATTGCTCATGGTGTTCCATGCTACGGCCCCATGCGCCTGATATTGGTGTCGGGCGCGTCTGGCGTGGGGGCGCGGTTTAGATTTCGGTGACCTCAAACTGCATCCGCGGATGGGCGTAAGCCTCCTGGGATTCCACCAGGAGCAGCTCCGGTGCGTCGGCGTTGTGGGTGTTCTCAATGAGATCAAAGACACTCGATGCTGTCTTGGCCAGAGCATTCTTGGCGGCGGTTGCAGCCTCGGCCCCACCGATAGCCTCAATATAGTGGCCAGTAAACAGCGCACATGTCACGTCACCGGAACCGTTGCGCTTGAACGCCAAGCGTGGTGTTTGCACCAACCAGCGCCCATGGGAATCCACCACGAGCATTTCCACTGTGTCTTCCGGCTGGTCCGGACGGGTGACGGAGGTGACCAACACCGTGTCTGGGCCCATCGCGCGTGCGGCTTCCACGGCCTCTAGCGTGGAATCCAGATCCGTTGCTTCCTTGCCGGTGAGATAACCCAGCTCAAACTGGTTGGGGGTGATGATGTCCGCGACAGGCACCACCTTGTCCCGCAACAACGGCGGAATATTATCTGACACGAAGCAGCCGGACTTGGCGTTGCCCATCACCGGATCGCAGGCATACACCGCATTCGGGTTGAGCTCTTTAACGCGGGCGACGGTGTCCACGATGACATCCGCAATATCGTCCCCGCCCTGGTATCCGGACAACACCGCGTCTACTCGGGCCAACGCTCCACGGTCCTCAATCCCCTGAATGATCTTGCGCACCTGTTCCGCCGGAATCAATGGCCCCTCCCACGCACCGTAACCGGTGTGGTTGGAAAAGTTCACGGTGTACACCGGCCAGACTTCATGGCCGATGCGCTGGAGCGGGAACACGGCAGCAGAATTGCCCACGTGACCGTACGCCACCGCGGACTGGATAGAGAGGATGTTTTTCATGCGCACCATTGTGCTCCTCACACCAGCTGCCGTGTGAAGTCACCCCCAGTTACGCGGGAAAACCGAAAGAAAATGTGTCTGAACGCCGTGATGCGGGGGAGCTGGTCTGTCCCATCGTGCTGAATTGCCCGGTGAGGGGGTTGTTGTTGCCGGGGCCTTGTGCATTGACGATCCGGGTTGGATTATCTGGTTTGACGACGCGGTTTGACTATCGCCCTGAATCACGATCAGCGACCTGGGGGTTCGCCCCGCGGCGATCGCCATTGTCAAACCGAACCACACAGCCTGTTTTTGGGCATGCCGAAAGACCAGCTGTTGCTGGCTTTCAGCATGAGGTGTGAGGTGTCTCGCTTATCTTCCGTAGAGCAG
>NZ_VXKH01000068.1 GCF_008693065.1 Corynebacterium tuscaniense
GGCCTCTCCGACGCCCTGACCGCCGCCTGGCCCGGCCAGCCCTACGACGCCGCTGCCTTCCGCGCCGACGCTGGCGTCCTCGATGGAGTGTCCCTTCTGGGCGGAGTGGAGTCTGGCGCTGCTGGTGCTCCTGGTGTTGCCGACATGGTCTGGGCCCGCCCCGCCGTAACCATCATTGGCTTCACTTCTACCCCGGTCAGTGAGGCCGTCAACGCCATCGTTCCCCGCGCCGAAGCCCAACTCAACCTGCGCGTTCCCGCCGACATGGACCCCGCCGCTGCCGCCGAAGCTTTGAAGCAGCACCTCATCTCCCACACCCCGTGGGGTGCCAAGGTGTCCGTAGAGATCTTCGACATCAACCACGGCTTTGCCACCGACCCCTCCCGCCCCGCCATCGCTCTCCTCGGCGAATGCCTACAGGAGTCCTACGAGGAAGGCGCCGGTTCTGACCCCACCGTGACCACACCAACCGACCTGGTCACCGTCGGTTCAGGCGGCTCCATCCCACTGACCGCCACCCTGCAGGAGCACTTCCCCGACGCCACGATTGCCATGTACGGCGTGGAGGATAACCTCGCTGGCATCCACTCGGTTGACGAGTCCGTCCACCCCTACGAAATCGAACGCGTCGCCGTCGCGGAAGCAAAGTTCCTGCAGCGAGTGGCTTCGTTGTAGTCCGCCCCCTGCTGGCCCAGCCCCTGCAGGCCCGGCCCCTCTACGCCTAGCGCCGCCCGCCCCTCTCCCGCAGAACCCGCTATCTACACCCAGCTTTTCGACGATTTTAGGCCGAATAGCTGGATCTAGAAAGCGGGTTTTGGTTTTTCGGGAGGAGGGTGGTGCGGGCGCAAGTCGAGGACTAGCGCGGCAAAGCTTTGCTAACGTCTCCACCAAGAGCGCTCGGGGGGGGAGCGCGCCTATTAGGGGGACCCATGGACTACGTCAAACTACGTAACCTACTTTTGTCACGCGGACAAGCGCACCAGAGCGACTGCGTAAAACTCTCTGCCACCAAGTACATACGCGCCAGCGACTGGGAACAGCTAAAACGCTACGAGCAGGACTACCTCAAGTGCTACGCATCTGGGACAGCAGCACATACAGGCTTACTTGTTGGACGATCCGCCGGGCAATTTTGGGGACTGTGGGTACTACCTCTAAAGAAAGAGTTCGTGGAGCTTGCGCACACATCCGGCAAACCGCCCTCTACTACCCAGTGGCCCCCAGGGGTTATATATCGTCATATGCCTATCGCCAGCGTGGACTACCAGGAGTTCGAGGCCGTTGATGGAACCGGCTCTAGCATCTTGCGTGTAACGACGTTGGAAAGGACGATCGTCGATATCGCTCGGCTGCATGGTCTGCGCCACGGCGTTGCTGCGCTGGACTGGTGGTTGAAGGGAGATACACCGATCAATGTGCAGGTCAAACAAAAACAGATCACGACGACCATCGCGCGGTTGACAGGCAAGAAAGGCATCGCGGTGGCGCGTGAGGCGCTCGTGATGAGTGTCTCGCTGTCGGAGTCGCCGTATGAATCGCTGTTCCGCATCATCCTCTTCGAGAACGGCATTACTGCGCAGCCACAGATGTGGATCGGTCGTCGTGTGCGGGTTGACCTGCTGGTAGACCAACTTGTTATTGAGATCGACGGAGCAATGAAGTACGAAGACCTCACCCACCAGACAGTCCTCAAACAACTCAAACGCGAGAATTGGTTGCGTGAGCAGGGTTACGAGGTTTTGCGTCTCTTCCCCTCGGAGATTCTCCACGATGAGCAGGCCTGTGTTCAGCGCGTGATCGACGCTTATCAGCGTTCCCAATCCCGTGGCCCCGCCCTCACCTCCGCTCAGCCAAGCCGGCGCTTCTAAATGGAACCTGCACTACTGCGACAAAACCAGCTATTAAGATCCAGCTTTTCGACGATTTTAGGCCGATTAGCTGGACCCTAAAAGCTGGTTCTACACCTTGGGGTGGGCGGTGAGGATCCGGGCATCGCGAACGAGACAGCGTGACAACACATCCGCCGCATAGTGTTCCACATAGTGGGATTGGGGGTAGATTTTTTGGGACGGCATTTGTGGCCTTGACCTGCACACACAACAAAACGACATAAGAGTAGCCGAAAAAATTTCTCCCAATGTGTTGCACATCACCAGACTGGTGAGCTACTGTCACAGTCATGGAAAAGCAGATTCTTCTACGAGCTCTAGCGCCCCTAGCGCTAGCGGTGGTACTCAAGGCCACCGACCCCAACGCGGAGTAGCCGACTCCCTGCGGTGTGGGGTAGTGGTCCTTAGCCACCCAGTACTAGCGAGTCGGTACACCCCCAACACAAACCGCAAACGTAGAAGGACATACTCGTGTCTTACACCGAGACTCAGACTCAGCAGACCAGCCAGACTCGCTTCGATGGCTTCACCCCTGCGCCACAACAAGCCGGCCAGCAGACCACGCAGCAGTCAACCCAACCGAATGAGACGCTGGACCCGTTCCAGCTCCGCTACGATACACCACGTCGTTTGCCACGTGAGCTGCGCGAAGAGGCCATGAGCATGACCTGGTCCCTGTTCACCGCCACCTACGCACCGACGCCGACGGTTAAATTCTCCGACATCACCGCTACCCGCGAGAACTGGTGCTACACCACCTACGCTGCGGATGTCACCCGCACCTCGAAGACGTTTCCGCCTCAGACGGAGCACCGCGAGGTCACAGCTTCGGGCCCGGCGCACGCGTTTTCGGCGATGTTGGCGGAGGAGGGTCGTTATGTTGAGATCCTCGAGTTCCACCAGTTTGAGCTTTTCGAGGCAAAGTTCACCGCCATCAAGGTTGCTCATCAGATCAACGAGCGCAACACCGCGTGGGCCGTTGGTTTTGGCACGACCAGCGAAATCTCCATTGCTTCCGCAATGGCCTCGGGTGCGCAGCGCATCTACGGCTAAGTCAAAAGCTAAGCCAACCCTTAGTTGCCATGACACCATCGGGTAAAAATCTGTAGACTGTCTGGGGTTGGCCGCGCCTTCATGACGCGCCTTTTGATTTGGTTTCACGTGTTTCCCAAGTTGGCAGGGTGTGTTTGATAGCTGCTGCATCCTTAACCTAATGACAGAACTTCTCGGGAAGGCCGTGACACCGTGATCACCCTGCTCATAGCGCTTATTGCCGCAACGGCGGCGGCGCCATTCCTAGTTCGTACCCTAGGAAGGCCCGCGTTTGGTTTGTTGGCTCTGGTGCCCGCGGCAGGGTTTTTCTGGTTGGTGTATCACTTCACGGCGGGGACCTTCCACAA
Source organism: Corynebacterium tuscaniense (assembly GCF_008693065.1). GTDB lineage: Bacteria > Actinomycetota > Actinomycetes > Mycobacteriales > Mycobacteriaceae > Corynebacterium > Corynebacterium tuscaniense. Next base: position 3,290 of record NZ_VXKH01000068.1, read on the forward strand.
CGGGGGTGAGATCCTGGCCACGTACCCGTGGATGCCGGGGATGCACCTGAATATTGAGTTCCGCTTGGACGCGTTCGCCGGCCTGTTTGGCCTGATCATCCTGGGTGTTGGCGCTTTGGTGCTGCTGTATTGCTGGGGCTATTTTGATTCGAATCCGCGGCGGTTGAGTATCTTCGCGGCGGAGCTCACCATGTTTGCCGCGGTGATGTACGGGCTGGTGATCTCGGACAACATCTTGATGATGTACATCTTCTGGGAGATTACATCGGTGCTCTCCTTCCTGCTGGTGTCGTACTACGGGGAGAGGGCGTCTTCACGACGAGCGGCGACGCAGGCTCTGCTGGTCACTACCTTTGGCGGGTTAGCCATGCTGGTGGGCATCATCCTGTTTGGCACGCAGACCAATGTGTGGAAGTTCTCGGAAATCCCGGGTCTGACCAACTTAGAAAACATCCCGGGGATCACCGCGGCTGTCATGCTTATCCTGCTCGGCGCGCTGACCAAGTCGGCGCAGGCACCGTTCCACTTCTGGTTGCCCGGCGCGATGGCGGCCCCGACACCTGTGTCCGCGTATCTGCACTCCGCTGCCATGGTGAAGGCAGGGGTGTATGTGGTGGGAAGGTTGGCGCCGGATTTTTCGTCGATAAGCGTGTGGCACGTTGTTGTGCTTCCGGCGGGCGTGTTCACGATGCTGCTGGGTGGCTGGATGGCGCTGAAGCAGCGTGATCTGAAGCTGATTCTGGCGTATGGCACGGTGTCACAGCTTGGGTTTATGACTGCGGTGGTGGGCATTGGTTCGCGCGAAGCCACCATGGCGGGCCTAGCGCTCGTGTTCGCGCATTCGCTGTTCAAGGCGGCGCTGTTCATGATTGTCGGCGCGATCGACCACACCTCCGGCACGCGCGACATCCGCGAACTGTCGGGGCTGGGGCGCAAGGAACCGCTGGTTGGGGTGCTGGCTACGCTCGCGGCGGCATCTATGGCGGGCATTCCACCGCTGTGGGGCTTTGTGGCAAAGGAAGCAGTGCTCGAAACCACCTTGCATGAGGAGCTGCTGGTGGGCATGCCGCGCGATGTGCTGCTTGTTGGTTTCGTTGCGGGCTCGATCCTGACCATGAGCTATTCCCTGTACTTCCTGTGGGGTGCTTTTGCACGCAAACAACCGCAGGACCTCAGCATTGAGTTTGTCGACGGCACCTCCCCCGCCGTCGCCTCCATGAAACCCATCGGCTTCCTGCAATGGGCGCCACCGGGACTGCTGGTCCTGCTGACCATTATTTTTGGACTGGTGCCGAAGCCACTGTCGGCGATTTTCAACCAGTACTTGCATGTGCGTTTCCCGCAGGGTGAACACCAGGACTTGGCGCTGTGGCACGGCGTCACTGTTCCGCTGGCGCTGAGCGCGGTGATCATTGCCACCGGTGCTGTGATCTTCTGGCAGCGCGAACTACTGAAGAAGACGCAGTTTGAGCGTCCGGCCTTGGGGGACGCGGATGATCTTTGGGACAATATGTTGAGGGTGCTGCGGCAGGCGAGCCTGCGCTTGACTGCTTCGACGCAGCGCGGTTCTTTGACCATCAACCTGGCCGTCATTTTCGGTGTGCTGCTGGTGGTGCCGCTGGCGGCGCTTGTGCTTGGGCAGACCACTGATACGCACATGAAGCTGTGGGATAACCCCTGGCAAGGTATGACGGTGCTGGTGATGGTTAGTTGTGCTGTGGCCGCGACGATCATCCGGAATCGTTTGTCCATGGTCATCCTGGTGGGTCTGACCGGCTACGGCTCCGCCGTCATCTTCGCCTTCCATGGCGCGCCGGATCTGGCACTTACGCAGGTGCTGGTGGAAACACTTGTGATGGTGGTGTTCATGCTGGTACTGCGCAAGCTGCCCACCGAGGTGGATGTCCGTGATGCCGACAACCGCCTGCGCGCGTGGCTGGCCGTGGGCACTGGTTTCTCCGTTGTAGTGGTGGCTATCGCGGCGATGTCCGCGCGCATTGCCGAGCCGATCTCCCGGTTCATGCCGGGTCTAGCCTATGACATCGGTCACGGCCGGAACACTGTGAATGTGCTGCTGGTGGACTTGCGTGCCGCGGATACTCTCGGCGAAATCTCCGTCCTGGTGATCGCGGCGACTGGAGTGGCCAGCCTGATTTACCGTACCGAATCCTTCACGCGTGACTCGCGCCGCCCGACCCTGTCCACGCACCGCCCGCGCTGGCTTGCCGCAGGCGTGGAGGGCGAGAAGGCGCAGAACCGCTCCATCATGGTGGATGTGGTCACCCGCCTGCTCTTCCCGGCGATGGTGCTGCTGTCCGCTTACTTCTTCTTCTCGGGCCACAACGCCCCCGGCGGTGGTTTCGCTGGCGGCTTGGTCATGGGCCTTGCGCTGACCCTCCGCTACATCGCGGGTGGCCGTGAGGAACTGGAGGAGGCGCTGCCGGTGGATCCGTCGAAACTGCTTGGCGCGGGTCTGCTGCTCTCCGGTTTGGCGGCGGTGATCCCCATGTTCTTCGGCTACCCTCCGCTGACCAGTGGGTACATCGAGCCGGTGCTTCCACTTATCGGCACGGTCACGATTCCTTCGGCCCTGCTTTTTGATGCCGGCGTGTACACCATCGTCGTCGGCACCACCATGCACACCTTGACCTCCCTTGGCGCCCAGATCGACCGAGAGGAAGATGAACGCAAGGAGCGTGCACGCGACCGTGCTCGCGCGCTGCAGCAGAAGAACGAAGATCGCCGGCGAGCACGTGAGGCGTCCAAGGCCGCAAAGGCCGCTACAGCCACTAAGACCCCTGTGCCCGCAACCAATGCTGAGGAGGCGAAGTAATGGAAGCGAATTTGTTCCTCCTCATCGCATCCGGTGTTCTGATCGCCGCCGGTGTGTACTTGATGTTGGACCGGGCGATGACGCGCATGCTGTTGGGCGTCATGCTCATTGGTAACGGTGCGAATCTCCTGCTGCTGCAGGCAGGCGGGGAGGCCGGTGCACCGCCGATTGTGGATCGTGATTCGGCTGCGGCAGAGCAATCCGCAGACGCACTGGCCCAGGGCATGATCCTCACCGCGATTGTTATTTCCATGGCGCTGGTGTCTTTCATCTTGGCGCTGATGTACAGGCAGTACCGCTACCGCACGGATGACGTGATTGAGCACGATGCTGAAGACCAGGCAATTGCAGCCCGCCCCGCCACTCCGGCGGCGGCTCCGGACGCGGATGCGTCGGATGACCCGGAGACCGGCCGTATGAGTAGTAGTGGCGATGTCTTTGGCCCCCGGTCCTTTGAAAGCCCGGTGAAGGAGGTCGACGATGAATAGCGCGGTCAATAGCCTCGTGAGCAGCCCTAACCTTTTTGAGCAGTACGTTGACTTCCTGCTGCCCTACATGCCCTACCTGATCCCCCTACCGGTGCTCATTCCGGCGCTGGCGGCCGGACTGATCTTGTTGGCTGGTGGCCGCCGTGGGCTGCAGCGCAATATCGCGTTTGTTACTTTCTTGGTGCTGGCGGGCGTTGCGGCATCCATGATTTTGGTGGCGGACATGTCCGGCATTCAGACCTTGCAGATGGGTGGCTGGGACGCTCCCATTGGCATCACGTTTGTGGCGGACCGGTTGTCCGGAATCATGCTGTTTGTGTCCGCCATCGTGCTGTTTTGCGTGATGTGGTTTGCCATCAGTCAGGGTATCCGGGACGGCAATGAGAATGACCCGGTTGAGGTGTTCCTGCCGGTGTACATGCTGCTGTCTATGGGTGTGAACTTGTCCTTCCTGGCGGGTGACTTGTTCAACTTGTATGTCGGGTTTGAGATCTTCTTGGTCGCCTCCTACATCTTGCTCACAATCGGTGCCTCACCCCAGCGTGTGCGCGCGGGCATCAGCTACGTGATGGTGTCCATGGCGTCGTCTATGGTCTTCCTGTTTGCCCTCGGTTTGGTGTATGCCTCCGTGAGAACGGTGAACATGGCGCAGGCGGGTATCCGCTTTGAGGACATCCCGGACGGTACCCGCACCGCGATCTTTGCCACCTTGCTCGTGGCCTTTGGCATCAAGGCAGCAGTGTTCCCGCTGGATGCGTGGCTGCCTGACTCGTACCCCACGGCAGCGTCCCTGGTCACCGCCGTGTTCGCGGGGCTGTTGACCAAGGTGGGCGTGTACTCCATCATCCGCGTCAAAATGACAATGTTCCCGGATGGCTCCTTAAGTACCCTGCTCATGTGGGTGGCGCTGGCCACGATGGTGATTGGTGTGATGGGCGCACTCGCCCAAAACGACATCAAACGTTTGCTCTCCTTCACCCTGGTCAGCCACATCGGTTACATGATCTTCGGTGTCGCACTGGGCACTCCCCACGGTTTAAGCGGTGCGATCTTCTATGCGGTCCACCACATTCTGGTGCAAACCTCCCTGTTTTTGGTGGTCAGCCTCATCGAACGGCAGATGGGTTCCTCCCAGCTGCGCCGCCTCGGCTCGCTGCTGTATACCGCCCCCGTGATCGCGCTGCTGTACATGATCCCGGCGCTGAATCTGGGTGGTATTCCGCCGTTTTCCGGGTTCATCGGCAAGGTGCTGCTCATCCAGGCCGGTGCCGAAGAAGGTTCGTGGCTGTCCTGGGTGCTCATCATCGGCGCTGTAGTTACGTCGCTGCTCACGCTGTACGCGATGATGATCGTGTGGTCCAAAGCTTTTGTGCGCGACCGCAAGGACGCGCCCGAAGGCAATGTCGTCTCGGTGCGCGTTAGCCCACTCGGCGACATTTCGGACACGGTTTCCCTGGATGAAAGCCATGATGCGGGCCGCGTGCCCGCCGGTATGCTCGCTTCCACCGCCACGCTCGTCGCGGCCTCGGTGGCCATCACGTTCCTCGCTGGCCCTATCGCCGCGATCACCGGCC
>NZ_VXKH01000069.1 GCF_008693065.1 Corynebacterium tuscaniense
GCAGTCGAATCCGGCACAATACCTGCTCGGCCCTTCTGCACTATCCGGTTTTTGATGTTGTGGTACGTCTGTCGCGAGATCCCCAATTCTTTGCAAAACTGTGTGACCGTCTTGCCGTCACGAACGGAATCGAAATCTGCGACCTTTCTACGCTTATGCAATGGAATAGCCATCCGGCTATTCCACCGCCGTAACCGTCCAAAAAGCCACTAGACATCCCGTCCAAAAACCTCCTGGACTCCGTGTCCAAAAAGCCACTAGACATCACAACACTAGGACTATTTGTTGACCACTAGAACGGTTTTGCCGATCGCGGTGCCGGAGTCGAGGTGGTTGTGGGCCAAAGCTGCGTCGCCAAGCTGGAAAACCTTGTTCATCTGGTGCTTGATGGCCCCGCTTTCAATGAGTGGCCACACGTGCTCCTCGGTCGAACGGCAAATCTCGGCTTTCATCGCGCGCGGGCGAGCACGCAGCGTGGTCGCGTGGACGGAGAGGCGGCGCGGCATCATACGGCCAAGGCTCAGCTCGCCTTTCGGCCCACCTTGCACCGCGATGACAATGAGTTTGCCGTCCGTGGCCAGCGATTTGATGTTGTCCTCAAGGTACGGTCCGCCGACAACATCCAGGATGACATCGCACGAACCGTGCAGCTTATCGACGAAATCCTCCTCCCTATAGTTCACCAAAATATCCGCCCCAAGCTCCTGGCAGTAGTCGAGCTTCTCGTTCGACCCGGCAGTGACAGCGACCTCGGCGCCGAGTGCCTTGCACAACTGAATGGCAAAAGATCCGATGCCACCCGCACCACCGTGGATGAGCACGCGGTCGCCCTCGCTGACCCCGGCGAGCATGCCCAGGTTCGACCACACGGTCGTGGCCACCTCCACCACTGCGGCGGCCTCCGTCAGGGTGAGGCCTTCCGGGATGCGCATGAGCTGGCCTTCTGGCACCGCCACATACTCGGCGTACCCACCCCCAGCCAGCAGACAGGCGACCTCCTCGCCCACCTGGCGGCCCGTATCCCCCGCATCCACGATGGTGCCGGTACATTCAAGCCCAATGATCTCCGATTCCCCCCGCGGCGCCGGGTACTTTCCTTCCGCCTGCACCAAGTCAGCGCGGTTCACACCAGCGGCCGCAACCTTGACCATAACCTCACCGGATTGCAGCTCTGGCATGGGAATTTCAGTCAGTTCAAGGGAACGCGGATTGTCAGGATTAGTCACCGTGATTGCCTTCATGCCCACCCAGGGTAGTTGGGTGAAGGCTTATGTGTTGTAAAGTTTCTCCTTGCTGCCGTTGGTAGCAAGGAGACGTGGCAGAGCGGCCGAATGCACTGGTCTTGAAAACCAGCGAGGGTCACACCTCCGCGGGTTCAAATCCCGCCGTCTCCGCAAATTGTCATCAGTCGGGACATGGTGGACAAACAGGCTTCTTGGTTTTTATTTTTCCAAGGCGCGGGTTGCGGTTCGCTTTTTCTTGAAACCGATTTTTAGTTCGTTCTGTCGGTTCTAATGTTCTCTAGTTTCTCGCGGAATTCGGGCGAGCCAGCGGAGATGAGACGTTGAAACATGCCATCGTTCTTCATGCGCTTTCTTTCTCGCTGGGAATGGCGTCTTTGCTCGATCTCCCAGAAGCGGGTTGTGTTAACGAGGGTTGCGTCGCCGATGGGCACCTTTCGTCACTTACCCCAGTGCGAGTTACTGACTGCGTTTATATCAAAAATGGCCCGGAAAATGGCCTGAAAGTGTCATAAACTTACACAGTTTCACATTTGCAGCCCGTAAGTTTTCGGGTTGTCAGTATTTCTACTTACCCCACTTTATGCTCGGAGGATTGTGCTCTTGCAGGCGTGACTGAATTCTCCACTGGGGAGGGGAGATTCGGTCTTTCTGGAGGTCATCTCACGTAACCTGGGGCGCATGAGGCTCGACAATATAACCCGCCCCTTGCTGGCGTCCTTTTTCGCCGCGGTCGCGTGGAGTGTTTTAGGTGGGCTAATCTTGCCGGAGCCCAATCTCGCCTACGACGAAGGAATTGCGTCGTGGATTGTGTCCATGCTGGTCTCAGTAATGCTGGTTGGATCAATGGCCGTTTTCGCCGGTGATGGCTCGTCGGCTCGGGGGATGACCAGCGCGCGGAGCATTGTCGCAGCAGCTACCGGCGCAGGAATTGCCGTGCTTGGCGATCTGGCATTCCTATTTCTCACTACGCCGCCCGACGGGCAGGACGGCCTGGCCGTCGCCTATGTCGTGTTCTTCTACATCCCGCTACTTTTTCTCGGCGGATGGGCTGCCAGTGCCGCGATTAATCGGATGCGTAGGTGGTACCGGCAAGTAAAGAAAGAAGGAGAGACCTAGCTGTCGGCTGTGAGCTAGGCCTCTAACTTTGGAGTCGCCAGCGTCTGGTGTGTCAGGTTAAGGTCGACCATCGTAACCTGCCAGGCGCGGAGGGCGTTGGGGCAAGGCAATAGTCGGCGCCCTCTTCGGACGTGAATCGGAATCGACAAATCGCCTAGCTCCGAGGGCATGAATTCTTAGAACAGGCCAGTCGGGTTCTCGTCGTAAGAGACGAGCATGCACTTGGTCTCCTGGTAATGCTCGAGCATCATCAAGTGATTCTCGCGGCCGATACCGGACTGCTTGTAACCGCCGAAGGCTGCGTGAGCAGGGTAGCTGTGGTAGTTATTCACCCACACGCGGCCAGCCTGGATACCGCGGGCAGCGCGGTAGGCGTTGTTCTGGTTGCGGCTCCACACACCGGCGCCAAGACCGTAGATGGTGTCGTTGGCAATCTCGAGAGCCTCGTCCAGAGTTTTGAAGGTTGTCACGGCCAGGACCGGGCCGAAGATCTCCTCGCGGAAGAAGCGCATCGAGTTGTTGCCCTTAAAGATCGTCGGCTCGACGTAGTAGCCTCCCTCCAACCCTTCGAGCTTGGCGACGTTGCCGCCGGTGAGAACCTCCGCGCCCTCCTTCGGCCCGGACTCCAAGTAGCCGGAGATTTTGTCCAGCTGCTCCTGGGAGGCCTGGGCGCCCATCTGTACTGACGTATCCAGCGGGTTGCCGGTCTTAATCTGCTTGACGCGCTCGACCGCGAGCTTCAGGAACTCATCAGCGATGTCTTCGTGGACCAAGGCTCGCGACGGGCAGGTGCAGACCTCGCCCTGGTTCAACGCGAACATGGCCAGGCCCTCAATGCACTTCTCGCGGAATGCGTCGTCGGCGTCCATGATGTCGGGGAAGAAGATGGATGGGGACTTGCCGCCGAGCTCCAGCGTGATTGGAATAATCTTGTCGGACACTGCCTTATTGATCACCTGGCCAACGGCAGTCGATCCGGTGAACGCAATCTTGGAGATCCGGTCGCTTGCGGTCAGCGCAGCACCGGCCTCGGTGCCGAGGCCATTGACGATGTTGAGGACGCCGTCCGGAAGCAGATCGGCGATGATCTCAGTGAGCATGAGGATCGACGCGGGGGTCTGCTCTGCAGGCTTGAGCACGATGCAGTTGCCGGCAGCGAGGGCCGGGGCGATCTTCCAAGCGGCCATCAGGAGGGGGAAGTTCCACGGGATGATCTGGCCGACGACGCCGAGTGGCTCGTGGAAGTGGTAGGCGACCGTGTTGTCGTCGATCTGCGAGATGCGCCCCTCCTGCGTGCGGGTGGCGCCGGCGAAGTAGCGGAAGTGGTCGATTGCGAGCGGGATGTCAGCGGCGAGGGTCTCGCGGATGGCCTTGCCGTTCTCCCAGGTCTCGGCGACGGCAATCTTCTCAAGGTTTTCCTCCAGACGGTCCGCGATGCGGTGGAGGATCAGCGCCCGCTCGGCCGCAGGAACCGAGGCCCAGGAGTCCTTTGCTTTGTGTGCGGCGTCGAGGGCGAGCTCAATGTCTTTCTCGTTAGACCGCGGAACCCGGCAGAAAACCTCGCCCGTGACCGGGGTGGAGTTGTCCATGTATTGCCCGTCTACTGGAGGTGTCCACTTACCGTCGATGAAATTCTCGTACTGCTCCTTGTATGTGAAAATTGCATCGGGGGTGCCGGGGTTGGCGTAAACAGTCATGTAGACACGTCCTTTCGATAGGGAAACAACAAACGTACGAGCCAACTTTAATTTGTGACTCGTGCCACAGTCAACACTTATTTTTTCATCGCCTTTGCGAGAGATGCGATTGCTGCCGACCCTAAATCTGCCCCGACGTCGCCGTGAGAAATTCCAGAATTGCCCGCACACGGCGGTTTTCCTCGCCGGGCTCCAGATGCAGCTTCATAAAGATATTGGACACGTGTTTCGCCACTGCACTCCAGAAAGCACGAGGTCATCGGCAATCTGCTTATTGGACTTGCCTCCTGCCATCAGCTCCAGCACTTCGCGTTCGCGCGCCGTCAAACTGGCTAGCCCCGATTTGCCGGACTGCATCAATGCCGTCGCCACATCAGGGTCAATCACCACGCCACCACCTGCGACGACTTCGAGCGAACCCAAGAAGTCCAGCACCTGGCCGACACGGTCTTTGAGCAAGTGCCCGGTCCCGCCGGTCCCACCACTCGAACCGGCACCACCCGAACCGGCACCACTAGCCACACCAGCACCAGCGCCACCACCCGGCGAGAACAACTCGCGCGTATACGCCGGCGCCACATACTGCGACAGCACCATCACATTCAGCTGCGGATAGCGCTCGCGCAACTCGACCGCCGCCCGCAGGCCGTCATCGCTCATCTTTGGAGGCATGCGCACATCGGTTATCACTAAATCTGGCAGCTCGCCCGTGTCATCAAAACGGTCATCGGTGTCCGCCACCAGGCCGTGGGCAGTGTCGACCATCGCAATCACTTCATGTCCACGCTTTTCGACGAGCCCCGCGACCCCCTCCCGCAGGAGTGCCGAGTCATCCGCAATGACAATTTTCATTTCTTCTCCGCACCTTTCATTTCCACGCTTTCCATTTCCGCACCTTCCATTTCTCCAATGCCCGATTCCCAGCGGTTCAGCATCAAAGGAATTCTGGCTATTACCTGCGTTGGACCGCCTTCGGGAGAGTGCATGGTCATCTCACCATCAAAAGTGGCCAGGCGCTCTTTCATACCCCGCAATCCGCGCCCCAATTTTGCCCCGCCTGGGCCTTGGTCCGTAATTGAAATATTCAGTGTTTGATCTGAGGTGAGCAATACAGAAACAGGAGCTTTTGGCGCATATTTCGCCGCATTTGTCAGCACTTCTGCACAGAAAAAATATGCCGCGGCGAGCACGCTGGTTGCGTCCCTTAGTGTGGTGTAACGCTTGCTGATGGTGGGCCCCAGAAAATAGGGGGCGGCCACCGTAAGTCAACCTTTCGACTCAACTACCACATCTCACCGAAAGGAACATGACGATGACCGCTGCACCGCATTCTATCGACCCGACAACCTATTTGGACGATCTGCTCGCCCAAGTATCTCCAGATTTGATGCGCCAGATGCTGCAAGGGTTTACAACCAGATCCTCTCCGCCCAGGCTGACACCGTCTGCGGCGCTGAATACGGCGTCGCTTCTGCCGAGCGGGTCAACCACCGCAATGGGTATCGCCACCGCGCCTTGACACCCGTGTCGGCACGATCGACGTGGCAGTACCGAAGCTGCGCCACGGCGCGTTCTTCCCAGATTGGCTGTTAGAGCGACGCTCACGAGCAGAACGGGCCTTATCGACTGTGATCGCCACCTGCTACCTCAAAGGGGTCTCCACCCGCAGGATGAATGATCTAGTGGCAACGCTTGGGATTTCCAACATGTCGAAATCGCAGGTCTCACGCATGTCGGAAGAACTCGACGAAATGGTCGCAGACTTCAAAAACCGCCCACTTGATCCCGGCGGGTACGCCTACCTGTCCTGCGACGCATTGACGATCAAAGTGCGCGAAGGCGGCCGGGTAGTCAAATGCTCCGTACTTTTGGCCACCGGGGTAAACGCCGACGGGTACCGCGAAATGCTCGGCATGCACGTTGCCACCGCAGAATCCAACGCATCGTGGAAAGGCTTCTTCCAGGACTTTAAAGCCCGTGGACTTACCGGTGTATTCCTTGTCACCAGTGATGCCCACGAAGGCATCCAGCACGCCATTTCCGAAGTGCTGCCCGATGCCTCCTGGCAGCGGTGCCGCACCCACTTCGCGAAAAACCTCTACGAGAAGGTCCCCAAAATGCAGTGGCCGATGGTCTCTGCGATGTTCCAGACGATCTTCCAACAACCTGACGCCGCATCCACCTGGGCTCAAGCCCGCGAGGTCGTCGACCTACTGGAACCGAAATTCCCGCAGGTTGCGGCGTATTTGGAGGAATCACTCGATGAAGTGCTGGCGTTTACCGCAGCACCAAAACCAGTCTGGACAAAAGTATGGTCCAACAACCCCGCAGAACGGCTCAACCGGGAGATCCGCCGGCGCACCGATGTCGTTGGCATCTTCCCGAACCGTGAATCCATCATTCGGCTTGTCGGTGCAGTCCTAGCCGAACAACACGACGATTGGATCCAGCAAAAGCGCTACATGTCACTGACCACACTCGAACACGCCAAACACCTCATGCACCACCCAGGAGGTGATCATGGCGACTACCACCAACTAACCGCCTAACCACAACCCCAAACTTCATACCGAGCCGAAAGCACAAACCGCTACACCACTACACGGGACTTGACCATCCATGATGACTAGGAGTCGTTCCTCTCTATTAGAGGCTAATGTTCCGAGGCGGTTAATGGCTTGGATGAGACAGTGGTTTTCACGGTCCTGAGAGGCTTCCTTCGTCTCACTCACCGGACCGATAGGTTTTTGCTGACCGTAGAAGAAAAGCTGGCCCCCGAGACGTCCCAGTTTCCGATAAATGCGTTGGATCGCTGGCATAATCTGGTCGCCATACTGATCAATGTTGGTGGTTGTCAGCAGTGCTGAACCTTTCTTTTCCCATTGATCAGAGGGAATCTCAGAGCGTTCGATCTCCCATGAAAGTAGCTTTTCTTTGACGTATTTGAAGTGCCCGCCCATTCGCCGGACGTTGTCGGCGGGAAGGACAAAACCGGCATAGCCAAAACACGGATGCGTGTTGTACTTGGGATGGTCATGCCGAATGTAAGGACCTTGGTGTCCGAACTCATCGAGGTAGGCAATCAGCATCTAGTTCCCTTCGAAAAGCACAGCGGCCAGATCACATGAAGCGATCCGGCCACCGGAATTAGCGCGGTACGTGTGTTTCAACGCCGCCACTGTGGATTCGATTATAAGGACGGTGTCTTGATTCTGGCAACCTCAGTGCTTGAGTGCTTTAGGAAAACGAGAGTTGAAGCTACTTGTCGCTTTTGTCCTGGGTGCGGACTGCGCTGAACACGCCTTCCACAACCCAGGACGCCAGTGCCATCACGATGGCGCCGAAGAACGCTGCCCAGAACCCAGAGATGTGCAGGCCGTTGCCCAGGCCGTTGGAGATCCAGCCGGTGAGGGAGAACAGGAAGGTGTTCACAATCAGGGAGAACAGTCCCAGGGTGAGGATCTTCAGCGGGAAGCTGAAAAAGTTCACTACGGGCGAGATGAACGCGTTGACGAACATGAACACCAGCGCGACCCAGACGAACGCCCAGAAGCCGCCGAAGATGTCTACGCCGGGGACGATTTGAACAACCAGCCACAGGGCGATCACGGTGGCTAGAACATCAACGAGAAAACGAGGCATGATGAACCTTTCTCAAGAGGATTAAGAGTTTGTTTAAGACTGTGCACTACTAACAACATCCCACGCGGAAAGAAATTCCGCAGCCTCATCGCGGTTGGTCACGGTGATGCGTAGGCCCTCAGGGAAGGCGCGGGTGAGCACACCGTGCGCAGCCAGCTGCGCGGCAACCCGTGGCGCCCAGTCCGCGTCCGGGGC
>NZ_VXKH01000070.1 GCF_008693065.1 Corynebacterium tuscaniense
GCCTTTGGGTCTGCCTTTCGGCTTCGGCTTTAGTGCCTCGTCGCCGCCCTTGCGCCATTTCCACGACCAATAACTGACCATCTGGTCTGACGACAGGCCAAACTCACGTGCAAGATTCATCTTTGTCGAGGGTGTCCGATTTTTTGTGTGCGGGGTTTGGTTTACAAGTAGTCCGCGAATCGGTCGGGGTATGCCACGGATAGTTGGTTGATGGCTTGTTTCCAGCCGTTGGCTTTCGCTCCTTCAATATAGCCGTTGCATTCGATGTCGCGCTTCGCTTTCTTCGCGCGTTGGGCAGCACGCTTGTCTTCGATGTTGCAGATCATCAGCCATAGCGTCTTCAGGGCTGCTGTATCGTTCGGGAACTGGCCCCGGTTCCGGGTAGCTTTCCGCAGCTCCGAATTGAGTGACTCGATCGAATTAGTGGTGTAGAGCACTTTGCGTGCTGCTGGCGGGAACTGCAGAAATGGCACGAACCGTTCCCACGCATCCCGCCAGACTTTCACCGATTGGGGGTACTTCTGGCCAAGCTCAGAGGCCTCGAACGCATCCAAGCTCGCACGGGCGGTATCTTCGTTTGCAGCAGTGTAGATCGCACGCAGCGCACTGGAGACGCGTTTTCGGTCCTGGTAGGACACCCACCGGTTCGCATCCCGAATCAGGTGCACAATACAGGTTTGCACCATCGAATTCGGCCAGGTTGCTTCCACGGCTTCCGGTAGGCCTTTCAGCCCATCACAGCAGACGATGAAGACATCCTGGACGCCACGGTTGGCAAGATCTGCGCACACAGATGCCCAAAAGGCGGCACCTTCATTATCAGCAATCCACAAGCCCAGGATGTGCTTGATGCCGTCGATGTCGATGCCCACCGCCATGTAGCAGGCCTTGTTGACCACACGGTTGCCGTCACGAATTTTCACCCGGAGCGCATCAAGGAAGATCACGGGGTAGAACTCGTCGAGCTGACGGTTCTGCCAGATCATGACCTCGTCTAAGACCGCATCGGTAATCGTGCTGATCGTATCCGGGCTCATATCCACCCCCAGGGTGGAGCCAAGATGGTGCTGAATATCACGCACTGTCATCCCACCGGCGTATAGCGAGATGATCATGTCATCGAGCTCTGTCAGCCGGCGTGCACCTTTGGGCACCATCTGGGGAGTAAACGTGCCTGAACGATCCCTGGGTACAGTCACGTCCAACGCGCCGTAACCAGAGTTAACCGTCTTGGTGTACGACCCGTTGCGGTGGTTGCTGCCCTGTACGGGTTCAACCTGGGCCTTCATCTTCCGGTCGGAATGACCGTAGCCCAAATGGGCATCCATTTCCGCCTGCAGACCCGCATTGATCGAGGCCTGCAACAGGCCCTTGACCAAGTCGCTGGCATCCTCGGTGGACGTCGATAACTCGCCGATCAGCTTGGCGAGCTCAGGATTTTCCATCAGCTTCTCGCTGATCTTGTTGACCTTGTCCTGGTCATGGTTCTTCTTCGGTGACACCGTAGTCATTATCGGTGAAACTCCTTCAAAATCAGAGCCTCACACACAAACCCCCTGACACCCTCTCTTTGTCTCGCCGGCAAGATGGCGTTGGACAACTTCCTTTTTGATTTCGAACGAGTACTGCTGGCTAGTCGGTTTCTCCACAAGACATAGCCTGCCATGCAGTTGAAACCGACGATAGAGCATACGGACAGCGTCTTTGGAGACACCCAGAGCATTGGCAGCGGCCCCATATCCCATGCCTTGCTCGAAACACTCAACCAACTGCTCACGCTGCTGCTCACTTAGCGAACTTCGTGCTCTCAATGAAAACTACTCCCCATTAGTCGATAACTGACTTCTCAGTCCAACTAATGGGGAGCAGTTCATACCTGTTCGGGGGCAGCTAGGGCGTGCCTGCTGCTGGCCTGTGGCGGGAAGTGTGTAAAACTTTACACACCGACATTACAGCCCCGATAAAACGCCAGGTAGAAAATTTCTACTATCTGCTAGTTACCGCAGCAATGTAACCGTCTACACAAACACACCCACAGAAAAGGCAAAGCAAGACTAAACACGGCAGCGAGGGCCTATAGCAGTGGTCTAGGGCATACAATCTTCTTCAAGTTTATTGGTGTGATGTTAGGAGTTCGGGCCCGATGACTATTCTTTCCGGTCTGTTGTTGTTTGCTATGGGCATCATGGCCGGCATCATTAACTCAGCCGTTGGTTCTGGTTCGCTTCTGACCCTGCCGGTGCTGCTGGCAATGGGAGTGCCGCCGGGGATGGCGGTGAGGACGAACACGATTGGCATGATGTTCGCGTCGTTCGGTTCGGCGTGGGGGTTCCGTAAGGAAACGAAGGCGGAGATGCCGTATCTGGGCCCGCTTATTTTTTCGACGATCGTGGGTGCTGCTGCTGGTTCGCTGTTGCTTCTGGCTACACCGTCTTCAGCATTGGACTTCGTTATCCCCATCCTTATTGTGGTGGCACTTATCCTGGTGATTTTCCAGCAGAAGTTCGTTAGCTGGTTTTCGGCGAGTCATGAGATAAGTGAGGGCGGGGGAGTCGTCGGTAAGCCATACAAGCGTCCTGGACTTGTGGGGGCTATGGGCCTTGCATCAATGTATGGCGGATTCTTCACGGCGGCGCAAGGCGTGCTTTACATGGCCATCATGGGTGTGGGCACGGGCCGGCCGTTCAAGGACGTCAACCCGGTGAAGAACTTCCTGTCCATGATTGTTAATACGATCGCGGCGATCGTGTACGTGATCGCGTTCTTTCTCTTTGATGCGGAGATCCTGTGGGTCGGTGTCGTGGTACTCGCGGTAGGTGGTCTGCTCGGCGGGTTGGTGGGCGCGCGGATTGCGAAGCGGCTGTCTAACACCTTCCTGAAGGGGCTCATCGTGACGGTGGCTTTGTACGCGTTGATCCGTCAGTTTGTGTAAGCGCACAAAAAGAAGGCCGTTTCCCTAACGGGGGCGGCCTTCAAGTGTCTGTGGGGAAGAGAGTTACTTCTTCAGGATGCCGTAGGAGTTGTACAGCTCAACCTTGCGCTCTTCGCCCTTGTGCAGGTCACCGGAGACTTGGTAGAAGTCAATTTTGAAGGTGTCGTCAGTGACGGTGTAGACAGCGAAGGACTGGATCGTGGACTGGCGGTAGTTCTCGTGCTTGTGCTCGAACTTGGGGGAGTCCTCGGGCTGCTCGGCAACGTCGTATAGCGAGTTCCAGTAGTCCGTGTCCTCGTCGGTCATCCAATCCAGCTTTGGGCGGACCTTGTGAACGTGGTCGGCTCCCTTCTTGTAGATCGCGTCGTAGGTCTTGGTGCCGGAAGTGTTCGGGATGATGTAGGTGACACCCTGCGGGTTGACGTGGTGCTCAACGCCGTCGATGGTTTCCTTCTCCGTGTCCTCAACCTCGCCGTAGGCGAAGTTGTCCGGGGTGTACACGAGGGACTTGGTGCGGGTCAGGTTGTGGTCGTGGCCCTGGAGGACAACGTCAACGCCGAGCTCATCGGCGATCTCGACGAATTCCTCGCGGGTGACCTGGACATCCTCATCCTGCAGTGCGTGGTAGGAGGCGGAGTAGACCGGCTTGTGGTAGGTCAGCACGATCCACTTGGCGCCGGCCTCACGGGCGGCGGTGATGTCCTGCTTTGCCCACTCCATCTGCTTTTTGCCAATGGCGCCCTTCTCCGGGTTGTCATCGGATTCCTTGTTGTCGTTGGTGTTCAGGACAACGAAGTGGATGCCGGAGTGGTCGTAGGAGTAGTAGGAGCCACCGTCAACGGCGTTGCCGGTGATCGGGGTGTTGGTGTGCTCGTTGAAGGAGGTGAGGTGCTTGCCCTTCTCCCACACCAGGGTGTACTCGTCGTGGTTGCCCGGGGTGTATGCGTGTGGCAGGTTGATGTTGGCCTTGCGGGACATGTTGAGGTTGTCTACCCATTCGTCTTCAACCGCCGCGGTTTCCACGAAGTCACCGGTGTGGACTGCGAAGGTAGCGTTCGGGGCAACCTCCAGGGCCTTCTCCAAGGTGTTGGCGCCGTAGGCGGCCTCGTTGTTCACGTTGGCGTTCCAATAGGCGTTCTGGGTGTCGGTGTAGTGGATGAACTGGACTTCCTCGGCGTTCGGGTCCGCGGTGGTGAATGAACCGGTCTCGGAGAAACCTTCGGACTCAGAGCCCACCTGGAAGTAGTACTTCTTGCCCGGCTTCAGGCCGGTGGCCTTGCTCTTGTTGCTGTTCTCCTTGATGTCGACGAGCTCGAGGTAACCCAGCTTCGGGCCCTCGGAGGTCCACTTGGTGTTCTCGCGGGTGATCTGCTCGTCGGTGAAGTAGCCCTTGATCTCTTCCGGCTTACCTTCGTCATTGAGGATGAACTTGCCGTCCTCATCGGTGGGAGCAGAGGCGTAGATGTAGTAGCCGTTCTTGTCGCGCTCAGCGTAACGGTTGGTTACCTCAGTGGTTTCTGCCGGGAATTCCATGGCGCCGGACATGTCCTCCTGCTCGGAGACACGGAGCGTGGAGTCGTCGAGGTCATCCTTGGTGTACCAGTTGAAGCCCATCTCCGTGGAAGGGTCTTCGGTGATGTTCATGGCGATGCGGTCTGGCTTATTATCCAGCTCCACTTCGGCGACCTCGGGCTTCTTGTCGGAGAGCTCGATGAGGTCCAGGCCGTTCTTATCGCCGTAGACCGGATCGGCATCCTTCGATGCAGTTCCGTCGGCGCCGGTGTTCTGCGACGACGCGTTCTCATTGCTTGGCGAGCACGCAGTCAGAAGAACAGAGGTGCCTGCCACAACGGCAAGCAGCTTGAACGTGATTGATTTAGATTGCACGGTTGAAAATCCTTCGGCAGTTGTTGACACTGTCGCGGACTACCTTGCCGTGCCCGGGTTAACCCGTAGTTGCCGTGCTTTAACCTAAATATGAATTTCTTCCAAGGTTTCTTTAAAGCTCGAGGAGGTTCATGCGGGTCGCCTTCACGTCCTCAAGCCGTGCCCGGGCCTTGTCCAGCTGGCGCCATTGTTCGTGGGGGATGGCCTGCTGAGCTTCGCTGATAATCGCGTTGTCTGGCGTGGCCCACGCGATGGGCATGGGGGTGACTTCCTGCCAGTGGTCAGCATCGCGTGTGGAGCGGCGGCCGCCAACAGCGACTGCCGGTACCTTCGTGCCCACCTTGGGGTCCGTAATACCGGGGATGGAGGACACGGTGCGCAGCGCCGCCGCGTAACGAGGTGGCAGCGTCTCATCCACGTTGACGTTCACCAGCGCCATGAGCAGCACATCACGCGGGTTCACCTCGGCGATAACAGCGGGCACGAGCGGGTAGCGGTCATAGAGCTCTTGTGCCGTACCCACAGAACGCGGTACGAGAATGGCCACGAGCAGCATGATTGAGCCGAACAGCGCGAGGCCCAGCCCGCCCAGCCAACGCCACGGATTCGCGGGATCCATGAGGAACCACATGGCCGCGCCAGCCGCCACGCAGATGACAAACAAGCTCACACCGGAGATAACCACCTTGCGGGTGTCCCGGAGCATTTCGTTGTGCTGTTTGGCAAAAGCTTCGTCGACGTCGAAGTGAAAGTGATTCATGGTTCCCTAGTCTAAAGGTCCGCTGCGTCTACCAGCCGGTAGGCGTAGCCCTGTTCAGCCAGGAAGCGTTGGCGGTGCATCGCGTACTCCGCATCGAGGGTGTCGCGCGCTACGACGGTGTAGAACAGCGCTTCCGCACCATCAGCCTTTGGGCGCAGGAGGCGGCCGAGGCGTTGGGCTTCCTCTTGGCGTGAGCCGAAGGTACCCGAGACCTGGATGCCCACGGCGGCTTCTGGCAGGTCGATGGAGAAATTAGCCACCTTTGACACAACGAGCGTCTGGATTTCACCATTCCGGAAAGCATCGAAGGCGGCTTCGCGTTTCTTGGTAGTGGTTTTGCCGTCGATAAGCGGAGCTCCTGTGCGCACGGCGATGTCTTCGAGCTGCTCAATGTACGCGCCAATGATCAAGGTCTGTTGACCTTGATGTTGTGCAAGAAGCTTATCGACGACCCCCAGCTTCCCCTCACTACACGCCGCCAGGCGATACCGCTCCCGGGTTTCGGCGGTGGCGTACATCATGCGTTCATCTTCGGTGAGCGTGGTGCGGACTTCAACGCATTCGGCGGTGGCGATGTAGCCGGCCATTTCGAGTTCTTTCCAGGGGGCGTCATAGCGCTTCGGCCCGATGAGCGAAAAGACATCGTCTTCGCGGTGGTCCTCACGCACGAGTGTTGCGGTGAGTCCGAGGCGCCGGCGCGACTGGAGGTCCGCGGCCATGCGGAAGACCGGGGCGGGCAGCAGGTGCACCTCGTCGTAGATGATGAGGCCCCAATCGCGGGAGTCAAAGAGCTCAAGGGCTTTGTATTCGCCCTTCGTTTTACGTGTGACCACCTGGTACGTGGCGATGGTCACCGGACGGATCTCCTTGCGCTCGCCAGAGTATTCGCCGATCTCCTCAGGCGTGAGCGTGGTGCGCCGCAGCAGTTCATCGCGCCATTGGCGTCCGGCAACAGTGTTGGTCACCAGGATAAGCGTGGTCGTTTGTGCCTGCGCCATGGAGGCTGCGCCCACGATGGTTTTGCCCGCGCCACAGGGAAGCACCACCACGCCTGAGCCACCTTCCCAGAAACTCTCGGTGGCGTACTGCTGGTAATCGCGCAGCTCCCAGGCGTCCTCTCCGTCCGATCCAGCGGTGAGCTGGATCGGGTGAGATTCGCCGTCGACGTATCCAGCTTGGTCATCCACCGGCCAGCCGAGCTTGGTCAGCTCCTGCTTGATCCGGCCGCGTTCGGAGGGGTGGACGGGGGCGGTGGTGGCGTCGATAAGCTTGCCCACCATGGGCTGAATCTTCTTGTTCCGGGTGATCTCCGTGAGTATCGCAGCGTCATCCGCCTCAAGAATGAGACCGTGCGCCGGGTGCTTGATCAGGCGAACGCGGCCGTAACGCGCCATCGTCTCGGCGACATCGATGAGCAGCGCCTGCGGGACGGGGAAGCGGGAGTAACGCTCCAACACATCAACCGCCTGTTCAGCGTCGAAGCCTGCCGCCCGCGCATTCCACAAGGCCAGTGGTGTGATGCGGTAGGTGTGCACGTGCTCCGGTGCGCGCTCAAGCTCCGCGAAAGGAGCTAAGGCTGCACGCGCTTCGCCGGCCTGGGGGTGCGCGATGTCGAGAAGAACCGTCTTGTCCGACTGCACAATGAGCGGGCCGTCACCTAAAGCCATGGGGGCGATTATGCCCGTCTAGCCTCGGGTAGTCGAACCTCGGTGGGGTTTGAGCAAAAAGTGGTAGATCTGCGCTATGCCTGCTAAGCCCACATCTGTCGTCCTCGGGGACCACACAAGCTTCTACCGGGCATTGCGTGATCGCCAGGAAGTCATCAGCGTGCTCCAACAAGAGAATGGACCCGTCCCGGTACATCTAGGGTGCACGGCACGGGTCCGATCATCTGGGTTGGTTAGCCTCGCAGCGCCTCCGACCACTTGGTGGTCTTGCCGTTGTTGAGGATGGAGCGGCGGTAGATGCGTGCGGCGAGCCAGACGACGGCCACGGTGGCGACGGCGGCGAGCGCGAGGGAAGCCGCGAGCTGGAGTGCGGTGAGGTCG